>DATLII010000131.1:0-7531 GCA_035539495.1 Dongiaceae bacterium | reverse complement strand
ACATTTCATAGAGCAATTGATACTGCGATGCCAACTCGCGGGATTCCGGCAATTGATAATAAGCCTTGTCGTCACCGTGCATGTTCTGGTTCAGCCGCTTCAGCGTGTCGGTGAAGACGAATACATGGGTGACTTCCGGCTGCTGCCGATACCACTGCGCGAACGCATCCACTTTCTGCAGGAATGCGGGATCGCTCACGCCATTTTCCTGTTTAGTATCCAGCGAGTATTCAATCAGGTTGACGCCGGTGAGATTGGCTTCGGTGAAGTCGGAGCCCTGGCGGATTTCGATCTTTTTGCTGAAATAGCCGACGTTGTCATCGTTCAGATTGTTGTCATCGATGAAGGTGAAGCTGAAGATGGCCAGGGCCATTGGTATGAAAAACAGCTTGCGCGGATGGCGCACAACGAAGTCCGCCAGCCGATTGAAAAAAGCGCCGTGTTCGGCATCGATAACCGGTGTGGCCCGACTGAACCAGAGCGCCAGTTGCGGTAGCATGGTGATCGAAAACAGCCAGGTGTAGAACATGCCGATGGCGGAAATGGTGCCGAAGGTTTGCAGCGGTGGTGAGTCGCTGCTGTTCATGCTAAGAAATCCGACGATGGTGGTGACGCTGGTCAGGAGCACCGGATTGAAATTCACATCCATTGCGTCTGTCATGGCTTCTTCCTTGTCCATGCCTTTACGCCGAGCCGTCAGGTAGTGCGTCAGTATATGAACACAATCTGCCACTGCCAGCGTCATGATGATAATGGGTGCCACCGCATTGATGTTGTTCAGCCCGATACCGATCAGGCCTGTGGTGCCGATGGTGGCCAACACTCCCACCATGATGATCGTCATGGTAATCAGTGTGCTGGCAACCGAGCGCAGCATCAGGCCCACCATCGCCAGGATCACCAGCATCATGATCGGCATCAGCGTGGAGCTGTCGCTGCGTGCCACTTCATCGAAGGAGTTGTTGAGAGGCACCACACCGGTCAGGTACACCTTGAACTGGGGATATTTCGCCATGAAGTTATCGCGCAGCGCCCGTGACGCGGCCACGACTTCCTGATTGCCGACGGTCTGATCCCCCGGCAGGTTGAATTCCACATTCAGCGCAGACACATGGCCGCTGGGTGAAATCAGCCGATGCAACAGCAGCGGTTCCTGTAACGCAGTCTGTTTGCGTTGTGCGAGCGTATCGGCATCCATGTTCATCGCATCGCTGAACAGATCTTCCACGTACAGATCATCGCCATCGACAAAGGTGTGCTGGAAATTGGTGAGTGAATCCACGCGCTGGGAATAGGGCAGACGCCAGGCCTCGGTGGTCAACCATTCCACGGCAGCCAGATTTTCACGGGTGAAGCTGTCACCGTTCTGGGGTGCCAGCACCAGCAGCACGTTGTCAGAACGTGAAAAAGTGGCCTGGATATTTTCATGGGCAGTCAGCTGCGGATTGTTCTTCTCGAAATACACGCGGTAATCCGAGGAATACTGCAGCTTGCTGAAACCATACAGGCTGCCCAGGATCACCAGCACACTGGTGATGAACAGCGACAGACGTTTTTGCACCAGCCAGACTGCGACGGGCGAATACATGCGGGGTGTCCTTACTGGAACATGTCCATGTGATTAAGAATGCGGTTAAGGCTAGCTTGATAATCGTATTCAGTGCTGAGTGGATGCCAGCGATAGCCGTCCAGCAGCAGGTTCATCTGGTGCAGCATGATTTGCTGGATCGGCGGCAGAGGGGGGGATGCCATCTGATCGTGCTGCTCCATTTTGTCGTGAACAGGCGCCAACGCCAGCAGACCGAACGCCATGGCCCATAGGCCGAAGCAGGCTTCGTCCAGGCTGATGTCAGCTTGCAATTGAAGATCGCCAGCGGCAATGGCGGCACCGATCAGGGATTGCATCACATCATGCACACGCTGGTCGGCTTCCAGCATCTGTTGTAGGCGGTCCGGTGATGCTTTCTGGCGAACGTTGTTGGTGCGCACGGCAATCAGAATGTCGAATTCCTCAGGAAAATGGTGGGTGAACAGCAGATAGGCCGTACCCAGTGTCATCATTTTCTCCCGATGATTGCCTTCGAGTGTGAGGGCGTGACGAAAACGTTTTTCCAGTTGCACCAGGCTCTCGTGGCACAGGGCGCACAGGATGTCTTCCTTGCAGGAGAAATGTTTGTACACGGTGCCCTTGGCGTACTCGGTCTGGGCCGCAATGCGATCCATGGTGAAAGCAGCCGCACCGTCGCTGCGCAGGATCTGGCGGGCGGTGTCCAGGAACAGTTGTTCGCGCTGCAGGAATTCCCGCTGGCGCCGGGTGAGCGTATTCATAGCGTGATTTAGTCTGGATGTGGTGATCCGTCATTATGTGACGATTCGTCACATTTTGCATCTGGCGATGCCTTTGTCAATCAGGCATTCTTGGTCGAAAGCATCCGATTCCATTGGCATCCCGGGCTAACTGCATGGAAAGCAAATCGATTTTGGAGCGCCTGCATCCGGCGCTGATTCCCTCCCTGAGTGATCTGCCGGACCACCTGCCGGTGGTTTTGCTAACCCGCCATTCCATTCGCGAGGAGTCCAACGGCTTCGCCACCTATGAGGTGCCGCTGACCCCGGAAGGGGTGGCATTGGCCCGGGCCTGGGGGGAGTATCTACCGCGGCCATTGTCACGACTGTATTCCAGCCCGGTCGGGCGTTGCTTGGCCACCGCCGAGGCTATTGCCGCTGGCGCCGGTGTCGAGTTGTTGGTGGAAACCCACACCGCGCTGGTGGAGCCGGGTAGCTACGTGAAGGACATTGCCCAGGTGGGTGGCCTATTCTTCAAATTGGGTCCGCTCGGCTTTGCCAACAAGCACCTGCGTAACGAAGTGCGTGGAGTGCTATCGCCCCAGCAGGGCGCGCTGCAATTGCTGCAACATCTGCGGGATGGATTGGGGGAACCGGGAACCTTGTCGGTCCATGTCACCCACGACACCATCCTGGCCGCGTTTATTTACTTCCTGCGCGGCGAGCGCGAACTGGATCAGAGCCACTGGCCCTGGATGATGGAAGGGGCCTTCCTCTGGTTCGAAGATGACGTAGCGCATTGGCTGTGGCGGGGTGAGCGGGGCGAAATTGGCATTTCCGGCCTCCACGAGTGAACTGGTTCGCCAACGTCTTTGCCTTATAATGCGGCACTCTTCCTGTTCGTCCATTTTTTGCGGGCTTCCGTTCTGTCATGACAACAGCACCGTCTGTAGCACTGTCCGTGCGTGATCTGCGCAAGGTTTATAAATCCGGTTTCGAGGCTCTGAAAGGCATCAGTTTCGATGTGGAAGAGGGCGATTTCATGGCTCTCTTGGGCCCGAACGGCGCCGGCAAATCCACCACCATCGGCATCATCAGTTCACTGGTGAATAAAAGTGGCGGCAGTGTCAGCGTGTTCGGCAATGACATCGACCGCAATTTTTCCGCCGCCAAGATGCATCTGGGCGTGGTGCCACAGGAATTCAATTTCAACCAGTTCGAAAAAGTGGGTGACATCCTGCGGACCCAGGCTGGTTATTTCGGGATTGATCGAGACACGGCGACCCAGCGCACGGAAAAGTACTTGAAGCTGCTGGGATTGTGGGAAAAGCGCGACGAGCGCTCGCGCATGTTGTCCGGCGGCATGAAGCGGCGCTTGATGATCGCCCGCGCACTGGTGCATGAACCGCGCTTGCTGATTCTGGACGAGCCTACTGCCGGCGTGGATATCGAACTGCGTCGCTCCATGTGGGATTTTCTGAAACAGCTCAACCAGGAAGGCACCACCATCATTCTGACTACCCACTATCTGGAAGAGGCGGAGCAGCTTTGTCGCAGCATCGCCATCATCGATCATGGTCAGATTATCGAGAAAACCTCGATGAAGAAATTCCTGGCCAAGCTGGATCGCGAGACGTTCATACTGGATTTGGGTATCGATCTGCAGGAAGCACCGTCGATTCCTGGCGTGCAGCTGAAGCTGGTGGACAGCCACACGCTGGAGCTGGAAATCTCCAAGGAAGAATCCCTGAATATGGCGTTCCAGGCGCTGACCCAGCGCAATATCCCGGTGCGCAGCATGCGCAACAAGGCCAACCGGCTGGAAGAACTGTTCGTGTCTCTCGTGGAAAAGAAGCGTTGATATGAAATTGCAGCACCAACTGAACGCGCTGGAAACCATTGTCGTCAAGGAAATCCGCCGCTTCATGCGGATCTGGATTCAGACCCTGTTGCCGCCGGCGATTACGGTGGCATTGTATTTCGTGATCTTCGGGCAGTTGATCGGTAGCCGCATCGGCCAGATCGAAGGTTACACCTATATGCAGTACATCGTGCCGGGCCTGATCATGATGTCGGTGATCACCAATGCCTATTCCAACGTGGTGTCATCGTTCTACAGCACCAAGTTCCAACGCAGCGTGGAGGAAATGCTGGTATCGCCGTTGCCGAATCACATCATCATCTGGGGCTTTGTTCTCGGTGGTATTGCCCGGGGTATGGCGGTGGGGCTGATCGTGACGGTGTTGGCGTTGTTCTTCACTCATTTGCAGGTGCATGACGTGTGGGTGACTTTTTCCGTCGTACTGTTGACGGCCACGTTGTTTTCCTTGGGTGGCTTGATCAACGCGGTGTATGCCGGATCGTTTGATGATATATCCATCGTGCCTACTTTCGTGTTGACGCCGCTTACCTATATGGGCGGAGTGTTTTATTCAGTGAACATGCTGCCGCCGTTCTGGGAAACGGTGTCGCATATCAATCCGATCCTGTACATGGTGAACGGATTCCGTTACGGCATTCTAGGCGTCTCCGATGTCAGTCTGACCTTTGCGTATAGCATGATCGGATTGGCGGTGGTGGTGCTGTATGTCTGGGCTTACTGGCTGCTGAAAAACGGCGTGGGGATTCGTACCTGATGGCGCTGCCGACAGATCACGGCCCGCTGGGCCAGAAAAGCGAATATCCCGATGTCTATGCCCCGCAGGTGCTGTATCCGATTGCGCGCACGCTGGGGCGGAATGAGATTGGCTTGACGCAAGGCTGGCCGTTTCATGGCGAAGATGTGTGGAACGCCTATGAAATGTCTTGGCTGGATCCTACTGGCAAACCACAGGTAGCGACTGCGGAATTACGGGTGCCGGCGCAGTCGCTCAATATCGTCGAATCCAAATCGCTGAAACTGTATTTCGGTTCGTTCAATCAGACGGCGTTTGCGGATTGGGCTGCGGTGTCGGCTGCGATTGAGAAGGATGTGAGCGCGGCGGCGGGAGCATTGGTGTCAGTGCGATTGCTGGCGTTGACTGCGCAGCAGGAGCCTTTGGTGGCGTTACCGGGAGAGTGCATCGATGATGAGCCCGTGCAAGCGGTGCAGTATCAGGTGAATCCCGATTTGCTGCGCCTGGAGCCGACGGCATCTGCTGCCAACCCGGTAAGTGAAACCTTGCACAGCCACCTGCTGCGGTCCTGCTGTCCGGTAACAGGGCAACCGGATTGGGCCAGCTTGCTGATTCAATATCGGGGCGCGAAAATTTCCCGATCGGATTTGCTGCGTTACCTCATTTCCTTCCGCAACAACCAGGAATTCCACGAACAGTGCGTTGAGCGGATTTTCATGGATATCCAGCAACGTTGCCAGCCGCTGGAACTAACGGTGTACGCTCGCTACACGCGGCGCGGTGGCATCGATATCAATCCCTGGCGTTCCTCCTTGCACGGTAGCGCGCCGAACTGGCGGTTGGTGCGGCAGTAACGCGCTGAGTTAAACCCAATACTGACGCAACTTACGATGGAACCGATGAGCGAAGCCAGTTTGGACCGGCCTCGCCCAACAGCGTAGCGCTTAGTCATGGATGACGAGCGACGAATCTCCGAGTCTAATTCCGGTTGCTGCAGAATTGCGCCTGGCGAGAATCTTCACTGTGTTGACACCTGCCTTGCCTGGAATGGCCACTGTAATCGATGGATGAGTCCAGCCATCGATTACGACTGTCCCATTTGAACTGCAGAATGCATCGTAAGATCTGCCGGTGGGAGGAACGACTACGTCATTCACAACGATGTCCAGGTCCAGGTATGCCCTGGTATTGCCCTCCGGTGCAGCGACGGCGCACTCAGCCGAATAGGTCAATACCTTTACCCCAGGCCCCGGGAGGTTGAAGGAAATGGTGGTTGCACCTGCAGCATTGAGCGGCACCCACGCAAGGACCACGCTTCCCCCCGACAGCTCCCAATTGCCGGAACGAACATGGGCGGCTCTAACTGCAGCAAAACTTGCAACACTGACACCCAGCAATGTGCCAGCGACAGCCATGGTTATTAGCTTGTTCATGAGAATCTCCCTGAATAGACGGTGGCACATGATGTGGACCGATCGAACAGCCGCGCGCCACGGTTCGGCTGTCAGCCAATCAAGAAAATGTCACGGCAGCGGATTTTGCGGGACGCTTGTCTGTTGTAACAGTTCGAATTCGGCAAGTCGCATCTGCGCTTCTTCACGAACCTCGGGATCGTCGTTGTAGGCTCCCAACGTCAGCGCTGCGTTGGCAGTGTCGCTATCGCCTGACATGACATCAACGTACATGCGGAAGGCGAGGAGACGCACTTCGGGTGACGGATCGGACTGCACTGTCTCGCGCAACACGTCCGCTGGCACGCCAATATCGTGTTCGAGTGAATGCGTCAGTGCTGTGATGCGTTCTTGCTCAGTTCCGTTACGCAGGATAGACATAAGTTGTTCCGGGGCAGCTGCAGGCGTGCCCGTTTCTCCATTCGGCATTGCCGCTTTTTCATCAGGCGTGGTTGCTCTACTGCTGTCCTCCGCATTGGCTGAAGCATCACCTTGCAATCGTGGAACCGCCTGGGCGAGTTTGCCCTGCAATGACACGGGCGTGGCGCTGTCGGTGTCGCCAGAAAGCAAATCCAAATCTGACTGTGGAGAAGACGTTACGGAGTTTGAGTGTGAAGTGCTTTCGGTAAGCTCGGGCGATGGTATTGGCGGTGCGTCGCCCGGACCCGGCGAAACGATCCAGCCCGTCGCGACGCCAACACTGAACACTGCGAGAGCCTGTATCCAGCGATTGTGGTTCATGGTTGTCTCCCGCTGCAGCAATGGCTGCGGTGTCCAGAGGATGTACACCTATTTGTCACGCATCGCAGATGTTGCGTCTGCCCGCGCCCGTCATGTGGCGACAGCGACTTTCGAATAGATCAAATCTAAATCAGACGAAGCGAAAATTTTCTACTGGCGACGATATTTCGCTATTGCTTTTTTAAGGCGCTATTCCCGCGAATATCATTCAAAAAATCAGCAGACACTGTTGTGTCGATGCTGAATGAATCACCAAAAAAAGCAATCACCATAACGAACGATATTCTTGTTTAAGCTCTGCAACGTAAATCATTTCTTGACATCATTCCAAGAATATTTATGACATAAATTGGAGGTTGTATATTTCTTTTTTCAAGAGGTGCAACATTCTGAATATTATCCAATCGGTGGGAAGAAAATAGCTGGCAAGCAGTCAAT
>DATLII010000130.1:0-3767 GCA_035539495.1 Dongiaceae bacterium | reverse complement strand
CAATATGGCCGCAAAGAAGACAAGATGGGTTGGAACTGTCAGCCCACTCGCACCATTACGTTTGACAACGTGCAGGTGCCGGTCAGTTATCGCGTTGGCAATGAAGGCGAGGGTTTCAAATTCGCCATGAAGGGATTGGATGGCGGCCGCATCAACATCGCCACTTGCTCCTTAGGCACCGCGCAAGCGGCGTTGGATACAGCGCAACGTTATCTGAATGAGCGTCGGCAATTCGGTCAAGCGTTGGCGGATTTCCAGGCGCTGCAATTCAAGCTGGCGGACATGGCGACGCAGCTGGTAGCGGCACGCCAAATGGTGCGCCTTGCCGCCTGCAAGCTGGACGCTGGTGATCCCGAAGCATCGCTGTACTGCGCCATGGCCAAACGGTTTGCCACCGACGCCGGTTTCAACATCTGTAATGAAGCGCTGCAAATCCACGGCGGTTACGGCTATATTCGCGACTACCCGCTGGAGCGCTATGTGCGTGACACCCGGGTCCATCAGATTCTGGAAGGCACCAACGAAATCATGCGCCACATCATAGCGCGACGCTTGTTGCTGGAAGGCGCAACGGAGATTCTGCAATGACACAGGCAGTCTTGTTTGAAACGCTGGCGGCGGCTGGCGGCAAAAAAATCGGCGTGGCCATATTGAACGCCGAGAAAAAATTGAATTCCCTGAGCGTGGAAATGGTAGACCTGCTGCGACCCCAGTTGAAGCAGTGGGAGCAGGACGATGATGTGGTCTGTGTCTGGCTGCAAGGTGCGGGCGAAAAAGCTTTTTGTGCCGGCGGCGATATTCGCAATCTGTACGACCGGATTCGGGAAGTGGGACCGGAAGCCGCGCGGGATTACTGCCAGGCGTTCTTCGAAAATGAATACCGGTTGGATTATCAAATTCATCGTTATACCAAGCCGCTGATCGTGTGGGGCAATGGCATTGTCATGGGCGGTGGTATCGGCCTGATGTCGGGAGCATCGCATCGTGTAGTGACGGAAACCGTGCGTCTGGCGATGCCGGAAATCACTATCGGCTTGTACCCGGACGTGGGCGGCACCTGGTTCTTGAACCATGCGCCGGGCCGCAGCGGATTATTCCTCGGTTTAACCGGTGCCAACATCAATGCGGCGGATGCGCTGTTTGTCGGTTTGGCAGACCGCTTTATTCCAGCCTCGCAAAAAGCCAATGTCGTTGCTGCGTTACAGGGAACGCACTGGAGCGCGGATATCCAGCAAAATCACGCCATCGTCAGTAAAGTCTTGCGTCAGCATGAAGCACTGGAGCAATTACCGCCGTCCCCCGTGCGCCAGCATTTCGATCTGATCCAAAAGCTCACTGATGGTGATTCCTGCGCCGATCTCGTTGCCAATATCAGCGAACTGCAAACGGACGATCCCTGGTTGTCGAAAGCGGTAGCGACGCTGCGGAAAGGTTGCCCGACCACCGCGCATCTGGTGTATGAACAATTACGGCGCGGCAAGAAATTATCGCTGGAAGGTGTGTTTCAGATGGAGCTGATCATGTCGCTGCAATGTTGCCTGCATCCGGATTTTCCCGAAGGTGTGCGGGCGCTGCTGGTGGACAAGGACGGTCAGCCCAAATGGCATCACGATAACGTGGCGGCAGTACAGCAGGCCTGGGTGGAACAGCATTTCACTGCGCCTTGGGCTGACGGACGCAATCCTCTCAATAATTTAGGGAACTGACAGATGGCAACTATCGGGTTTATTGGCGTCGGCAATATGGGTGGTCCCATGGCCGCCAATTTGGTGAAGGCCGGCCACCAGGTAAAAGTATTCGATCTGTCGGCGGAGCTGGTGCAGCAAATTGTGGCGCAGGGCGCGCGGGCAGCTGCCACCGCAGAGGATGCGGCGTGCGATGTTGAAATTTTGATTTCCATGCTGCCGTCGGGTCCGATTGTTGAGAATCTCTACATTCATCAGACCCGTCTGCTGGATCGACTCTCGCCGCAAACGCTGGTGATCGATTGCTCCACCATCGCGCCAGAAAACGCCATCAATGTGGCCAAGGCTGCGGCGGCGAAAGGTATTGTCACGTTGGACGCGCCGGTATCCGGTGGTGTCGGTGGCGCGAAGGCGGGCACGCTTACTTTTATCGTAGGCGGTGACAAGGCCGCGTTCGCCAAAGCAGAACCCATCCTGCGCAATATGGGCAAGAACGTATTCCATGCCGGTGATCACGGTGCGGGCCAGATCGCCAAAATCTGCAACAACATGCTGTTGGCGGTGCACATGATCGGCACGGCGGAAGCCTTGCAGCTGGGCGTGGATAACGGTTTGGATCCGAATGTGCTGTCGCAGATCATGTTGCAGAGTTCCGGTCGCAACTGGTCGCTGGAACTTTATAATCCCTATCCGGGTGTGATGCCGAATGCGCCGGCGTCGAACCAGTACGAAGGTGGCTTCCAAACCAATCTGATGAACAAGGATCTGGGTTTGGCGTTGGAAGCAGCGCTGAAAAGTCAGAGCGCGATTCCGATGGGATCGCTGGCGAAAAATCTGTACGCGCAGCACGGTCGCAAAGGATTTGGTAAGAAGGATTTTTCCAGTATTCAGAAATTGTTTGCTAAAGCTGACGGGGAATAACGCTCATCTTAAGCGGTGCGGGCATGTATCGTTAGCAAAGAATATCTGCCGCTTCTGTCTTCTGATGACACACATAAAAAACGCCGCTGCGGCATTGCCCAGCGGCGTTTTTAGTTGGAAATGGCTGTAAGCGTCCGCTCAGCCGGCCTGCAACATCGCCATTGCAGCTTCCATCTCGGCTGACAGATCTTCGTCAGCACCGTCTTCCATATTCGGCTCCAGCCCTACACGCTTGAACGCTGAAATCCCGTGCCAGTCCATTTGCATAAAGGGGTGTTCTTTCTTGCCCATATACGTTTGCAGATTCGCCACCATCACGATATCGGCGTAATCGGGCTTTTCGCTATTGGTATCGCGATTGAATTTCAGGTAATTGCCCGGCACGTCCACCAGCTCCTTGGGAAATTCCCACGATTGCAGAATGCGGGTGCCGACGATGGGATGGATGGCTTCGATCACTCTTTGCAGTGTGATCGGATCATTCAGTTTGTTGAATTCTTCCGCGTAGGTCAGGATCGGCAGAATCCCGATTTCATGCACCAGGCCTGCAAGCGTGGCCTGGTCCGGCTTCAGCTTGGTGTAGTGGCGGCAGATCACGTTGGCGATGCCGGCCACTTCGGTGCTGTGATGCCAGGATTTGCGCATGGTTTTGTCGATCAGATCAGACGTGGCCTGGAACATCTGCTCCATCGCCAGACCAGTCACCAGATTGGAAATGCAGGCGATCCCCAAGCGCGAAATGGCGGACTGTACATCCTGCACTTCGCGAGCACCCCGCATCAGTGGGCTGTTGGCCACCTTGATGATGCGCGCCGACATGGCGACGTCATTATTGATTACTTTGGCTAAATCGCCGGCGCTTGCACGGGCGTCTTCCGCCACTTCTCTCGCTTTCAGAGCCACTTCCGGCAGGGTAGGCAGCACCAGCCGGTCCTTGTCGATCAATTCATTGATTTCCTGCAGGACGACATCCGCGACATTCGCCATCTGACGTAGCTCCACTTCCCGCGCCCCTTGCCGGTACGGCAAGCAGACGGCGCCACCTGATTAAGGGACAATTGCTTGAAACACAATTGTTTTAAGGACAACTGTTTTAAAATAAGGGAGCCTGCGCTTCAGCCATGCTCCCTTATCAATTAGTTATAGCATAGGGGAGGGGAA
>DATLII010000129.1:0-15632 GCA_035539495.1 Dongiaceae bacterium | reverse complement strand
GCATAGGCAACGTTGCTGACAAATCGCCTTTGCTGTTGAGGAAGCCGCTGAAGTCCTGCTCCATTTGCAGCTGCTTGAGCTGGATGCCGGCGCTGCCAACGAAACCGGTTTCTGCGGCCAGCAGGATGGAGGGGCTGGCGGCGCAGGCAATGGAGATAGTGAGAAAGCGTGAGACTGAATGCATGTTTCACCTCGGGTTAGTTGGGATAGGTAGTCCGCCTATCCTCTTTTGAATTGGAATTGGCGATGCCCGGCAGAATCAGGCCCGCCCGCGGCGCCCCGAGGATAATGGCCTTCCCCGGCTCAGACAAGCGGGAAACGACCTACGCCGAGCAGCCAGGCATAGCGGCAACCCTGCAGGGCATGGCGACGGCCAATCCCGTGCCCCTGTGGTATCATGGCAGGCCATTTCCTCAGCCAATCCAGCTACAACGACCCTTCATGATCGACTACAACGACACCGACGACGACCAGGATCTGCCCCCCAGCAAGGGTGCGCTCAAACGTGAAACCGAACACATGCAGAAGATTGGCGAGAAGCTGCTGTATCTGTCGGATGCACAGTTGGCCAAACTGCCGCTGACCGACAAGTTGATCGCCGCGCTGGAGGAAGGCAAGCGCATCAAAAGCAACACCGAGGCGCTGCGGCGGCACAAGCAGTACATCGGCAAGATTATCCGGGAAGCGGATGTGGCCACGATCGAGGCGCGGGTGACGGAATTTGAGAATTCGCACTCGCTGAACACCCGCCAATTCCACAAGTTGGAACTGCTGCGGGACGAGTTGATCAACGGTGATAACGCCGAGATCGGCAAAGTGATTGCGCAGTTTCCCGACGTGGATTCACCCAAGCTGCGTCAGCTGGTGCGGAATGCGAAAAAGGAACGGGATCAGAATCTGGCGCATCCCGAAAAACCCGAGAACACACACGGACGCAAACTGTTTCGTTATCTGCGCGAGTTGAGCCAGTTGTAATTGTTGAGTTTTACCGCGATTGCACAAAGCAGTGCAGCATCCGCGAAGATGCTGCACTGGCATAACTTAGTAAGCGAAATCCAACACCGTTGGCACCAGTCCTTCCAGTACCGTATCCGGATCCACGCCGGGCGGAATGTCACCCGCCGCCACATAGTAATGACCATTGCGCGCGACAAAATCATACGGACGAAAATCAAATTCGCCATCCGTTATCGCGCCATATTCCCCAACCTTATAGGTTGAACGGCTGATGGCATCCTTTTTCGCCAGCGTGCCGTTGGTGCGATAGCGGCTAAGACTGAAATTGTCCGTCACACGCAATCCCAATACGCCATCCACCAAGGCCGGCAACAGGTTGCGCACGTTGTGCAACACGACGATGTTGCCCGCGTCGTCCAATTTCACCTCGATGTTGGTCAGGCCAGAACTGCCGGCGCCAACGCCGCCGGCCGCAAGATTTTTTACCACCCAGTGCTGGTGCCCGTCGGTGCCCAAACGCCGCATAGTAACGGCGCCGGTGGAAAGCGCTTCCTCCAGCAGAACGTAGCTATCCTGGTCGTATGGCAGAATTTTCAGGTATTCCACGTCGCGCGTTACATCACTGACGCCTGTGCGGGTGCCAGCCGCCGCATCAAGGCCCAGCGTCAATGTGTGAATCACATTGTCGTCGCCACGCACATTGGCACCCACCACCAAATTGCCGCCAATCGCTGCTACGGCTTGCACCGACGGATAAGCCGCCACGGATTCGGCATGCTGCCACAACGCGGCGCCATTACTGCTATAGGCCTGCACCAACAGACTGGTCTCACCGTCGGCGCTGGCAGTGTACAGATTGCCCGCCGCATCCAGACCACCTCTGAACAGGCCATTGTGGAATTCCACGTCGGCCAGGGTGGCTTCCCAGATCGGTGTGCCGTCCGGCTTCAGGCAGCGCAGATGGGTCTGATCGTCCTCGCCACTGGAAAGACAAATGCGCTCGTCATTGATCGCCAGCACATTGACGAAGCGATAACCCCGCTCGAACCAGGCGTAGCGACTCACCAGATTGTCATTTGCATCGAAATAAAATAGCGCGTCATCGTGGGTCACCACCAGCAAGCCACCGCCAGCGACAGGATGCACGCCGGCCACTGAGACGCCGTTGGCACCAATGGAATACTGCTGCTGAAATTGCAGCGCGCCACTGTTGTCGATGCGGCGGTAATACAGCGTGTCATCGTTCTGGTACAGAAAAACCAGATCGCCATCAGCCTGGGCGTGAAGCCCGATATGATCACGCAACCAAGTGTCGTTTGATGCGTTCTGCCAGAGTGGGGATTTGACGGGCGCATTGCTGCCGCCGCAGGCGGTAATGATGAGAGAGCTGGCCAACAATATGGCTGCGTGGGTGATACGCATGGTTTGTCCTCCGTGACGTAAACCAATTTTCTGGAGGACGCAGGCTAACAAGCTACGCCGAAAGCTGTCCATGCAGTGAACGCACTTTCGCTATACCGCCTGTCTACTTATAGGTGCTAAAAAAACGGGTTGAAGAATGAATTCAAAAAGAATGGCCAGACATGAAATGCGCGCGGCCATTTGCAACCGGCGCGCATGATTCAGCGCGTACCACCCACCGTCAATTCATCAATTTTCAAAGTTGGCTGGCCCACACCCACTGGCACTGATTGCCCTTCCTTGCCACACGTACCTACGCCACGATCCAGCGCCAAATCGTGACCTAACATGGATACTTTCGACAGCGTTTCAGGGCCATTGCCAATCAACGTCGCGCCTTTTACCGGTCGAGTAACGCGACCATCTTCGATCAGATACGCCTCACTGGCAGCGAAGGTAAATTTCCCCGATGTGATATCCACCTGACCGCCACCAAAGTTCACGGCATACAAACCTTTTTTAACCGAACGAATGATGTCGGCAGGATCATCCTGACCTGGTAACAAATAGGTGTTGGTCATACGTGGCATCGGCAGATGCGCATAAGATTCGCGCCGGCCATTACCGGTGAGCGGTTGCCCCATCAGGCGAGCGTTGAGCTTGTCCTGCAGATAACCGCGCAATACGCCTTTCTCCACCAACGTGGTGTAGTGGGTTTGCGTGCCTTCGTCATCAACCGACAGCGAACCGCGCAAATGCGGCAAGGTGCCATCATCCACGATGGTGCACAACGGTGATGCCACTGACGTACCAATACGACCGGAATAATTCGAGGTGCCTTTGCGATTGAAATCGCCCTCCAGGCCATGTCCAACGGCTTCGTGCAGCAACACACCCGGCCAGCCCGCACCCACAACAACCGGCATCGTGCCTGCCGGCGCATCTTCCGCTTCCAGATTCACTTGCGCCATGCGCACGGCTTCCTGGGCATAAAAATGCAACGTGGTTTCATCAAACATGTCGTAACCGCGGCGGGCACCGCCACCGCAACTGCCGCGTTCACGCCGGCCGTTGTGTTGCAAAATCACTGACACACTCAGACGCACCAACGGACGAATATCGGCCGCCAGTGCGCCATCGGTTGCCATCACCAACACGGTTTGCAACGAGCCCGCCAATGTGACACTCACATCCACCACACGCGGATCTGCCTGACGTGCGAGACGATCCACATCCAGCAGCAATTGCACTTTCTGCTCGCGCGACATCGTGTCGAGCGGATTGGTACCCACATAAAGCGCAGGAGCCGCATGTGCCACCGGAGCCTGTACGCGACCGCCCTGGCCCTGAGCGACAAACGCAGCCGCCTGTGCCGCCTGATCGATAGCGCGCAGATCAATCTGGTCGGAATAGGAAAAACCGCATTTTTCCCGACTCAGTGCGCGCACGCCCACGCCGCCGCCCACACTGTAGCTGCCGTCTTTCACCGCGCATTCTTCCAGACTCCAGGATTCGCTGATGCTGCGCTGAAAATACAGATCGGCAAAATCGGCACCGCGCGCCAGCATCTGATCCAGCACAGGCATCAATGACGCGGCATCCAATCCAGCAGGTTGCCACAAGGTTTGTTGCGCCAGCGTCAGGCGATCATCGGCAGAATGCATCATGATTTGGGCACCGCTTGAAAGCGTTTGTGTTGACCAAGCGGCATGCTGTTACGCACAGTTTGCAGCAATTCGCTGTCCATCTCGGCGATGGCCACGCCTGGTCCCGGATCCTGTTTGCACGCCATTACCTGCCCCCACGGATCCACGATCATCGAATGGCCCCAGGTGGTGCGCTTGGAGGAATGTACGCCACCCTGACCCGGCGCGATCACAAAACACTGGGTTTCAATCGCGCGGGCACGCAACAAAATCTCCCAGTGCGCCTCGCCAGTACGCCAGGTGAATGCCGAGGGCACCGTGAAAAAATCCGCGCCTTGCCGCGTGAGCAGGCTGAATAATTCGGGGAATCGCAAATCGTAGCAAACGTTCATACCCAAGCGACCGAACGGCGTAGTGGCCAACACGGGCGTATCACCCGGCTCGATGGTGGCGGATTCGCGGTATTGACCTTGAGCATCGCCCACATGCACATCGAACAGATGAATCTTGTCGTAGCGTGCGGCGATTTCGCCTTGCGGATTGATCAACAGAGACGCGGCGCGCACGCGCTTGCCCGCGACCGGCGCACCATTCGTCAATGTGCGCAAAGGTACAGTGCCGCCCAGAATCCATAGATTATGTTTGCGCGCCTGCGCAGACAGGAAATGAGTGAACAACCCGGTACGAACTTCTTCATCACCCCAGCGGCACAAATTATCGCTGTCCAGCACCGCAAAATTTTCCGGCAGCGCAGCGAACGAGGTACCCTGATCGGCGGCTTGCTGCAAGAGCTGCTCGGCGCTTTTCAAGTTGGCGTCGATATCGAAGGTGCTGACCATCTGTAAAGCGGCAACAAGCGTTTTCATGGCGCGGGTACTCCGGAATTATCAGCCGGTGGGACGACAGGCATCGGCGTGGCGGCGGGCGGCGCTTCCTTGCCGTTGCCCAGAACCGCGTCACGCACCTGGCTGGGAATCAAATTGAAGGAATTCACGATCTCCACCTTGGGATCGTCGAATCCACCTTTCACACTGTATTTCAGCGTGGTGAGCTTGTCGAACTGGTCACCCAGCATGCGCTCGATCACGAAGGCTGCCGCTCCCGCTGGTACCCCGCCAATCGCGGCTGCCGGAATCACCAGATTACGGGTCACCGGCACCGTCACCCGCATTTCCATATCCATTTGATCGGTGTGCAGATTGATATCGCCATTGGCTTGCAGTTTGATAGCCGGGCTGTCGAGCGCTACTTTTTTTGCATGCAGTAATCCGCTATCCAGATTGGCCTGCGCCTGGATGCGGTCGTATACCATGTCCTTTTCGCTCAGATCCTTGAAATCCAATTGCAATCGACGCAACAAGGTTTCGAAATTGAGCGCACCCCAGAATTTGCCGACCACGCCGGATTTGACGTTGAAAAAGCCGCCTTTCTGCAAGTCCACACCCAAGGCGCCACGGGCACGCAACAACGCAAATTCGAAGGGCGCACCGGGCCAGTTCAGGTTGAGATCGCCGGTCATGCTGCGGCTGCTCAACGACGGCTCCGTGCCCCAGTCACGCATGACGTCTGCAACGTTCTCCGACGTAAATTTTCCTTCCACCCTGCTGGTACGCACACCGTTGATATCGGTCCACTCGCCCTTGCCCTTCAGCGCGACGCTGCGGGACAGCACATCGATGTCATTGAGCTGCATACCTTGCGGCGTGCGCTGCAGATTCAGCGCCCAACGCCCGAAACTGCCATCACCCACCTGCAAATCCCGGATCAACACGCGCGCGTTCGGCAAATCCATCGGCGACAGCGTGCTGGGTACCCATTCCGGTTCCGGCGCATCCTCCGGCAATTCTTTTTTCGGCAATCGGATATGATCCAGATCCAGCTGCACCGGCCGATCATTGATTGCGTACCCCGTCTTCCCTTTGAAGACATGCGGCGGCAATACCACAGTGCCCGCAACGCCGCGGCTGTCCAACTTCAGACGCCAATCCTCACCCTGCCGATTCAAATCAATCGTCAGCGCTCCCAGATTGTGATCGCCCAGAATCAACTCGCCGATATGCAACCGTGACGCATCCAATAACGTAAGCCGATTGGAATCCACATTTTCCTGATATTGGCCGGATGCAGCGCGAATATCCGCAATCGTCGTTTCCCACTGCGTCAGATCGAAACGTTCCAGGCTGCCTTCCACCTGGAAAATATCGTCCCGCGGCAATACGGCTTTTTGCCCGCCCAATGTCAGCACACCCTTGCGTATGCTGCCATCCTGTTTCTGCCATGAAAGCTCGAACAGATCGTCGTAACGCACGCTGAACAGGGAAGGCTCCCGATCCATCGATTGCCACACGCGAAATTCCCGTTGTTGTTTTGCTGTTTTGCCAAAGGGCGCCGGCAAATCGACAACGGTGCCTTTCATTTTTGATGTGATATTCAGATAGCCGTGCAGATGTTGTTTGGCAGCACCCGTCGGCACCTGCAGATCCACTTGATAATCCAACGCACCGGTCAACGGCTGCAGCAGCGACAAATGCAACCAGTCTTTCAACGCGCTCACCTGCGCCTTGCCATTCATATCCAACTGAATTACCTGGCCACCTTGCTTGAGCACGCGAGTGGAAAGATTGCCGGAAACAGGCCCGCTAAAAGCATGTCCTTTCAACTCCGGCGCCGACAAGCCGTTTTCCAGATCGAAATGCACATCGGTGTTCAGCCCCGTCACGTGCAGTTTCTGACTGGTCAAACTGAAACTGCCATTTTGCAACGCCACATCCACATCGACACTGGTCTTGCGCGCCCCCGCATCCAGCGGCACCGCCAAATCCAGATCCACCGCCATTTCACCCTGGAGATCCATGTCCTGGATGATGTCGCCCGTCATCTTGGCCAACGGCGTGGTTTGCAAAATATCGAAGCCGGTTTCGCCACGGCCCTGGGTTTGCACTTCCACCTGTAGCATGTGCTGCTGGCCAGCCGGTACGGACGGCACCGTCACCTGAGCGCTCTGCAACGCCTGCTGAAAATATTCACCTTGCACCGCCTGACCCAGCACCGCACCACGATCCACGATTACGTCGGCGTCCAGCTTGTGCACTGGTTCTTTCCAATCCGGCAGAAAACGCAAAGAGGCGTCGTGGGCAGTGAAACCCAGTAGCAGACGACGATTCGGCACCTGATCCTTGCCCAACGCGCCGTGCACCACGATATCGCCGCGCGTCAGGCGCCCGGACAGAATACCCTCGTCCAGCCACTTCAACAGTTTGGGGGGAATGACGCCGGCCGGCAGGTACAGGGATTTTTTCTCGGCATCGACATCGCGCAACGTCGACTGCAATGCCAGGAACGGCGGCTGCGTGCTGTCTTTGGGCAATTGCAGAGAAAATTGCGTGGCGCTGCGCATGTCATTGCTGTGCACATGCAGCAGGCTACTTTGCAGTTCGAAGCCGGCGTCGGTGCGGCTTATCAGCAAATTGCCATCGAGCCGGGTGAGCGTCAGCACATCGCGGAACAGCCAGGGATAATTCAACTCCAGGTAATCATCATTCAGCGCCGCCAACAACAATCCCTGCCGACCTTGCACCCGAATATCCAGATCGCGAAAACCGGGGTATTTTTCCCAGGCCCGGTTGTTGAACTGGCGGATATCAGCGCTGAAACGGTAGTCGCCAAGCTGGCCATCCTTGCGTTGTAACGCCAATGCCAGGTGATGCACTTTCCCTGCTGGCCGCAGTTCTTTCAGCGTGCGGTAGAGATTGCCTTCTTCCGATTGCAGCGCCAGGAAATAATTCAGCCAGGGTGTGATGTCGGCATCGTCCAACGCAACTGCATAGCGCTGGCCTTCGTCACCCTGTTCGCGGGCAGACATCCGCAATTCGCTGGGCTGCCAGGTGAAACTGGGTGTCACCATGCGCACGTTTTGCAAACCCAGATCCCAGTTGCCATCCTGATCCGCCTGCCAGCGGGCCAGCGCTGTCAGCGATTCGATGCGAGGCGGCTGCACTTCATTTTGACTGCTGAGATTGAAATCCCGAATTGCAAACCGGCTGGTGAAATCCACCACGCGGCCTTTCTCAATCCGCAACCAGCTTTCGCTACCACCCTGCAAACTTTCCAGCGTCGCGTTCTGAATCTGGCGATTTTCGGGAGGAATCCAGGGCAGCCAATCGGCGAAACCCGCATCCAGATAAACGTCGCCCGACAGCGAGCCGGATCGCAACAAACTGCCCCGCACCTGCGCTTTCAGATCGAACGAAAGATTGCTGGGGCCACGCAGCGTCACCCGCCCCTTGGCATAGCGTCGCGAGCGGCCGGATTCGATTTGCAGGTTCTGCACCGACAGGGTCACATCCTGCGGATACAAACCTTTCAGCAGCATCAAGCTGTCGTTCACTGCCAGACGCGGCTGCCTGGAGATCATATCCCCCAGCGCATTGATATCCAGTGCAGGCTTGTCACCGGCGGGCTCCGTTTTCAAACCTTCAATCACCATGCGGCCGTCCTGCCGCACCAGTGTCATTGCCAATCCATCAACGGTCAGCCGCACCCGCGGTTGCAGCAGCAGCGCCGATTGCACCAACAACACTTCCAGATCCGCGTGCTGCGCCGTCAATGCGGGCTCATGATCCGCAGACTGCCGCACTCGCAGTTGCTCTATCTGGAAACGCGGCGCCAGCCCTTTCCAACTGCCAGCCAGGCGATCGAATTCAATCAGAACACCCGTCTTGTTCGACAGGTAATTCGCCACGTCGGCTTGAAAGCTATCGATTTCGGACACCACCTGCCGGGCCAGTCCCACCAGCACGGCCACTACCACCAGCAGCGCCACCGCCAGTCCGATCGACCACTTCACCAGCCCCGAGGCGATGCGTTTTACCATCGTCGCATGCCTTTACATGAGCACCACATCGAACTGCTCCTGGGAGTACTGCGCTTCCACTTGAAAGCGGATGGTCTTGCGGATGAACAATTCCAGGTCGGATACGTTGGCGGACTCCTCGTCCAGTAAGCGATCCACCACCGCCTGCGACGCAATCACCAGAAAACATTCGGCGTCATACGCGCGGAACTGGCGCAGAATTTCGCGAAAAATTTCATAGCACACGGTTTCTGGCGTTTTCACCACGCTGCGGCCACTGCAGGTGGGACATTCCTCGCACAACACCCGCGCCAGGCTTTCCCGCGTGCGCTTGCGCGTCATCTCCACCAGGCCCAGTTCCGATACCTGGGTGATCTTGGTTTTGGCGTGATCCCGCTCCAGCGCTTTTTCAAAAATCCGCAGCACCTGGCGCTTGTGCTCGGCATCTTCCATGTCGATGAAATCGATAATGATGATGCCGCCCAGATTGCGCAGGCGCAGTTGCCGTGCGATGGCTTGCGTCGCTTCCAGATTGGTTTTGAAAATGGTTTCTTCCAGATTGCGATGGCCCACGAATGCGCCGGTGTTGACGTCGACGGTGGCCATGGCCTCGGTCTGGTCAATCACGATGTGGCCGCCGGATTTCAACTGCACCTGCCGCGCCAGCGCTTTCTGGATTTCCTGTTCCACGCTGTACAGGTCGAAGATGGGGCGCTCGCCAGGGTAATGCTCAATCAGCGCTTCGATATCGGGAATATATTCACGCACGAACTCGATAACTTTGCCGTGGGTCTCGCGGGAATCAATGCGGATTTTTTCCACTTCCGGCCGCACTTCGTCACGCAGCGTGCGCATGGCCAGCGGCAGATCGCGGTGAATCAACGTCACCGGGTTGGATTTCAGCATGCGTTCGCTGATCGCGCGCCACAGGCGGCAGAGAAAATCCACGTCGCGGCGCAGGGATTCCTCGTCGGCACCCTCGGCGGCGGTACGCAGAATAAAACCTTTCTTGGGAATGTCGTCGCGCTCGCTGGTGACGCGATCCATGATGCCACGCAAACGCTCACGCTCGCCCACATCTTCGATGCGCTGCGACACGCCGATGTGCTCGGTGTTGGGCATGTACACCAGATAACGCGAGGGAATCGACAGGTGCGTGGTCAGCCGCGCGCCCTTGCTGCCGATCATGTCCTTGGTGATCTGCACCACGATCGGCTGGCCTTCCACCACCAGATCGGAAATGCTCGGCGTATTGTGATCGCCATTGCTGTGGTGATCGTCGGGACGATCCGGTTGCCAGATGTCGCGGGCATGCAGGAATGCAGCACGCTCCAGGCCGATATCGACGAATGCCGCCTGCATCCCCGGCAGCACCCGCACCACTTTGCCCTTGTAGATGCTGCCCACCAGACCACGCTTGGCGGTGCGCTCTACAAACAGTTCCTGCACTACGCCGTTTTCCACCACGGCGACCCGGGTTTCCATGGGAGTGACGTTAATCAGTATTTCTTCGCTCATGCCGCGTCACTCATGTTGCATCACTCCATTGGCTGCGGCCGCTGCCAGACCGGTATCCCGGCCTGTCGCAGCAACTGCGCGGTTTCAAACAATGGCAAACCCACCACACCGGTGTAGCTGCCTGCGATATTTTCCACGAACAGAGCGCCGAAGCCCTGAATGCCATAGGCACCCGCCTTGTCGGCAGGCTCGCCGGTATCCCAATAGGCGGCAGCTTCTTCAGCGCTGATCGGGCGGAAACGAACAGCGGTGCGGGAACAAGCCACCTGCACATCGCTACCGCCTTCACCAGACGCCAGCGCCACGCCGGTCAGCACTTCATGAGTACGACCCGACATGGTCAGCAACATGCGAACGGCATCATCACGGCCGGTGGGTTTGACCAGAATGCGGTCGTCCAACAATCCTGTGGTATCGGCTCCCAGCACGGCGCCTTCACGGCCCTGCTGTTGTAACAGACGCCACCCGGCCATCGCCTTGTCCGCCGCCAGTCGCTGCACATAGGCCTGAGCCGATTCACCCGGCAACCAGTCTTCATTTACATCAACAGCCAATACCTGAAACGGCACGCCAATCTGGGTGAGCAGTTCCCGCCGACGGGGAGACGTGGAGGCCAGGTACAGCATGGTTGCGCTCCTCAAATACCGGCCTCAATGCCGGCCGAAACGGCCTTGCAGGAAATCCAGAATAATAACCACCCAGGGCCAGATCAGTGCCGACACCAGCACCGGCAGCCAATACAGCATGGTCCAGTTGGGCGTGCGCACGGCGCGGATGATCATCAGGTTCACCAGCATGTAAATGCCCACCAGCACCAGCACCGCAAGACATTGCTGCCAGATCGGAAACACGCGGATACGCATGTGCAGGACATAGGCAGTATAGGCAATCACCGCCAGCGCCAACGCGTTCTGCCCCAGCACGTTACCGACCAGCACATCCAGCATCAGGCCTGCCAGCCAGCCGACCACCACACCCACCCGGTGCGGTTGGGCGATCACCCAATAAATCAGCACCATGGCCACCCACGCAGGGCGACCGGCATTGGCCCATTCCGGCAGCGGCATGATCGTCAGCACATAAGCAACCAACAGGCTCAGCAGAACCAGACCCACTCCAGCATTGGACTGCGAGATCACGGCTTGGCTCCTTTTTTACTTTTGCCCTTGTTTTTCACGTCGGGCTTGCCGGTTTCCAGCGGCGGCGTCGGCAACTGCTGACCTTCGGCTTGGGAAAACACCAGCAATACGTGACGGGAACGATCCAGATTGGCCATGGGCTGGGCCTGCACGATCAGGAAAGGCTGACCAGGATCATGCTGCACGTCGGTCACCACGCCCACCGGATACCCTTTCGGGAAACGCCCACCCAAGCCGGAGCTGACCAGCAGATCGCCCCGCACCACATCGGCCGTACCCGGTACATGAATCAGCTTCAGCCGGTCCAGATCACCGGATCCCACCGCAATCGCCCGCACACCATTGCGGTTCACATGCACCGGCACACCGTGAGTCACGTCGGTAATCAGCAGCACCCGGCTGGTGAACATGCCCACTTCCACCACCTGGCCCATCAAGCCTTCGGCATCCAGCACCGCCTGACCTTCATAGATCCCGTCCTGGGTACCCTTATTGACGATTACTTCCAGCCGGTACGGATCCGGGTCCACCCCGATGATCTCGCCAATCAGCACCTGGTCGTCCAGCATGTCCGACGCGTTCATCAATTCCTTCAGGCGAGTGTTCTCGGCGACCGTAGACGCCAGCTTCTGCACCCGGCGGTTCAGCACCAGCACTTCCGATTGCAGACGGGCATTTTCTTCCTCCAGCGACGAACGGCTGCGCACGCTTTCGCTCGACCATTCCAATACACGCGATGGAATATCCGCCAGCAACTGCACGGGGGCGACGATCACAGACAGGGAATAGCGCATCGGCTGCAGCCAATGGAAGCGGTGGTCAATGAAGATGAGAACGAAGGACAGCACCGTGACAATCACCAGACGGGCGCGGTTGGCGGTGTTCTGTCCGAAGATGGGTTTGATAGTGGGGGCTCCCTGAAAATCCAGCCTGCCTCATAACGCGAAAGCCGGCCGCAGGTGAATGCGGGGCCGGCTTCCGTCGCGGTTGTAATATGCCCGGTGTTCAGTCTACCGAGAAGATATCGAATCCGCGCTTGTCCATCAATTCCATAGCCCTGCCGCCGCCCCGGGCCACACAGGTCAGAGGGTCTTCCGCCACGATTACCGGCAGGCCGGTTTCTTCCGCCAGCAGACGATCCAGATCCCGCAGCAACGCACCACCACCGGTCAGCACCAGGCCACGCTCGGCGATGTCCGACGCCAGTTCCGGCGGCGATTGCTCCAGCGCGCTTTTCACCGCGCTCACGATCTGGGACAGCGGCTCCTGCAATGCTTCCAGGATTTCGCTGCTGTTCAGGGTGAAGGAGCGGGGAATACCTTCCGCTAGGTTGCGACCGCGCACGTCGATTTCCAGCAGATCGCGGCCCGGGAAGGCGCAGCCGATTTCCTGCTTGATACGCTCGGCGGTGGCTTCACCGATCAGGCTGCCGTAGTTGCGGCGCACGTAGGTGACAATGGCTTCGTCGAACTTGTCGCCGCCCATCCGCACCGAGTCGGAGTACACGATACCGTTCAGCGAGATGATGGCGATCTCAGTGGTACCACCACCGATGTCCACCACCATGGAACCGCTGGCTTCTTCCACCGGCAGCCCGGCACCGATAGCGGACGCCATGGCTTCTTCGATCAGGTACACCTCGCGGGCGCCTGCGCCCAGAGCCGATTCCTTGATGGCCTTGCGTTCAACCTGGGTGGATTTGCAGGGTACGCACACCAGCACACGGGGGCTGGGGGTAATGAAGCTGTTCTCGTGCACTTTGTGGATGAAGTGCTGCAACATTTTTTCGGTAACGTGGAAGTCGGCGATCACGCCGTCTTTCAGCGGACGAATGGCGGTGATGTTGCCAGGCGTACGGCCCAGCATGCGTTTGGCGTCCATGCCCACGGCGGCGACGCTTTTCTGTCCGTTTTGCGAACGAATGGCAACCACAGAGGGTTCATTCAGCACGATGCCGCGGTCTTTTATATAAATGAGAGTGTTGGCCGTGCCCAGATCGATCGACAGATCGGTCGAGAACATGCCGCGCAGACGCTTAAACATAGGGGAAATGGCTTTCCATCGAGCGGTTATAGGTGTCGGAAGCGGGGGGCGCTTCCCGGGAATAGAAAGATGCGGGAACAATATCAGCGCCTGCCTTATTCGGCAAGTTTGATGCCTCAACTTTCGTCACAGTTCCAAACCCTTACCCAATAGCGTAGCCGAAGCTTGGTCAAACGCCGGCAAAGCCACGCGCCATCGCCCCTGCAGCAATTTCTGCTACCATATCGCCCTTCGCCAAAATCCACCGCCGGAGCACCCATGGCACTGGACCCACAAGACGTAGCCAAAATCGCCCACCTGGCGCGATTGCAGGTGACCGACAGCGAGATTCCCGCCGTCACCCAACGCCTGTCCACCATTCTGGAATTGATCGCGCAACTGCAAGCCGCCCCCACCGACGGCGTGGCACCGATGGCGCATCCCACCGACGCCGTGCAACGCCTGCGCCCGGATCAGGTGACGGAAACCGATCAGCGTGACGCTTACCAGCGCATTGCCCCCGCGGTGGAAGACGGCCTGTATCTGGTGCCGAAAGTAATTGAGTGATTGGACTATTGAGTACGTGATCGCAAAGTGATCAGCACTGGTTCCGCCGCCTCGCGTATCCGCAGCACAGGATTTCACCCCCATGCATGACAAGACCTTGAAACAACTGGCGGACGCCCTGGCCGCCCGGCAGGTGTCCAGCGTCGAGCTGACCCGCCACTTTCTGGACCGGATCACCAAGTTCGATCCGCAGTTGAACAGCTTCATTACCGTGACCGGCGATCAGGCTCTGGCCCAAGCTGCAGCCGCCGATGCCGCCCGCGCTGCCGGCAATGCTGGCCCGCTGGCTGGCGTGCCCATCGCTCACAAGGACATCTTCTGCACTACCGGTGTGAAAACCAGTTGCGCGTCCAAGATGCTGGATAATTTCATCGCACCCTATAACGCCACTGTGGTGGAAAAAATGGGCGCCGCCGGCCTGGTGATGCTGGGTAAAACCAACATGGACGAGTTCGCCATGGGCTCATCCAACGAATCCAGCTTTTATGGCCCGGTGAAAAATCCCTGGAACACGGATTGTGTGCCCGGCGGTTCTTCCGGCGGTTCCGCTGCCGCCGTTGCCGCCCGCCTCGCCCCTGCCGCGACCGGCACCGACACCGGCGGCTCGATTCGCCAACCCGCCAGCCTGAGCGGCATCACCGGCTTGAAACCCACCTACGGCCGCGTGTCGCGCTGGGGCATGATCGCGTTCGCCTCGTCGCTGGATCAGGGCGGCCCCATGGCGCAGACCGCTGAAGACGCCGCTCTGCTGCTACAGGCAATGGCGGGCTTCGATCCGAAAGATTCCACCAGCACCGATATTGCGGTGCCGGATTACAGCGCAGGCTTGAGCAACTCCATTGAAGGTTTGCGCATCGGCCTGCCGAAAGAATTCTTCGGCGAAGGCCTGGATGCCGGCGTGGAAAAATGCATTCAGGATGCAATCCGCGAATATGAAAAACTGGGCGCGAAGATCGTCGAGATTTCCCTGCCCAACACGCATTTGTCGATTCCTGCGTATTACGTGATTGCGCCGGCAGAAGCCTCTTCCAACCTGTCGCGCTTCGACGGCGTGCGTTTCGGCTACCGCTGCAAAGGTCCCGACAACCTGGAAGACCTGTACAAGCGCAGCCGTGGCGAAGGGTTCGGCGACGAAGTGAAACGCCGCATTCTGATCGGCACCTACGCATTGTCCGCCGGCTACTACGACGCCTATTACGTGAAAGCGCAAAAGGTTCGTCGCCTGATCAAAAACGATTTCGACGCCGCCTTCAAACAGGTCGACGTGATCATGGGCCCCACCGCGCCCCACGCTGGTTTCAAACTGGGTGAGAAAGCGGCCAATCCGGTGGCCTTGTATTTGTCCGACATCTACACCATTTCAGTCAATATGGCGGGCTTGCCGGGGTTGTCACTGCCGGCCGGTCGCGCAAATGCATTGCCGGTGGGCCTGCAGATCATCGGCAACTATTTCGACGAAGCGCGCCTGCTGAACGTGGCGCACCGCTATCAACAAGTCACCGACTGGCACACGCAATTGCCAGCGGCTTT
>DATLII010000128.1:0-12702 GCA_035539495.1 Dongiaceae bacterium | reverse complement strand
GGAATATGGCACTAAGTGCCAATATGGCTCATAGTGCCATTATTAAGATTCAGCGTCAAAGGGTCATCTTCACGATTGAGAGTGAGGGAGGGCGCTTATCAGTAAAACGGGAAGTGAGGCGACGACGCATCCGTTTATCGCGACGTTTAAGTCTTTTGATGAGGGAAGCGAGGAACAATGTGGAGAAGAGGAGGGCTATTTAAGCGTGGGGAGTAAATTTTAGGTGTTTGATCCAGCCCGCGCGCGATAACGCTCGCGCAATACTTTCTTGTCCGGCTTGCCGACCGGTGTCAGCGGAATGGAATCGATAAACTCGACTGTTTTGGGCGCTTGGTAAGAACCCTTGCGGGTGGCGACACGCTCAATCAGTTCCCTGGCGTCTACAGTGTGCCCGTCGCGCAGCACCACCAGCGCCGTAATGGCTTCACCCCATTTTTCGTGCGGCACGCCAATAACTGCTACCTGTGATACCGCTGGATGCTCTGCCAGAATATCTTCCAACTCCCGCGGATACACGTTGAAGCCACCGGTGACAATCATATCCTTGGTGCGATCAATGATTCGCAGAAAACCACCGGGATCACGGACTGCAACATCGCCGCTGTGCAGCCAACCACCGGCAAAGGCTTCTGCTGTCAGTTGCGGATTGTCCCGATAGCCATTCATCACCAACGGGCCGCGCACGCAGATTTCGCCAGGCTGCCCATCGGGCACGGGCTGATTGTTGGCATCCAGTAATTCCACATGCAACCAGGGTACGGGGCGTCCGCAGCTGGCCAATCGCAGCGGATTGTTCACGTAGTGCTCGTGCTTGCGTAACACCGTCACCGCCATGGGCGCCTCAGCTTGACCATAAAACTGCATGAAAACCGGGCCGATTCGTTCGATGGCTTCTTTCAAGCGGGCAGGTGAAATGGCGGACGCGCCGTAGAAAACGGTTTCCAGACTGGAAAGATCAAACTCGTTGAAACGCGGATGATCCAGCAGGGCGTAGATCATAGTCGGCACCAGCAGGATGCAGTTGATCCGATAATCCTGGATGGTCTGTAACACCTGAACCGGATCAAATGCCGGTAGCACCAGCATGGTCCCGCCTTTCAGCAAGGTCGGTAAAAACATGGCGGCGCCGGCGTGACTGAGCGGCGTACAGGATAAAAATCGCAGCGAACTGGGCCATTCCCACTCCGCCATCATGATGGACACCGTTGCCATCCCGGTGCGCTGCACACTGGCCAGCGCCTTGGGCTTGCCGGTGGTGCCGCCGGAATAACCGAGACGCAGTACATCATCGCCATCAACCTTGGGCGCAATCAGCGCAGCAGGTATAAACGTCTTCGCAATTTGAACCAGATCCTTGGCTAGAGTGCTGGAGCCGAATGCCAGCAATTGCAAACCAGGAACCTGTTGCGCCAACGCCGATGCACGCTCGCTGTAGCGTTCGGCATCAAAAATCAGCATGTCGACTTTTGCGTCGGTCACAACATGAAGATGATCGTTGAATCCACCCAGTGGATGCATGGGAACATAGATAGCCGCCAGGATTTGAATGGCGTTGGCGACTAACAGGACTTCCGGCCGATTGGATGACAGCAGGCCGATGCGGGAACCTTTCGCTAACCCCAGGCTTTGCAGCGCCTGGCAAAATTGACTGGTTGAATCACGAATATCGCCCACTGTGAGGCTGGCGCCGCCCAGAATATTCAGTAGCGGACGCCCAGGGTCTTGATTCAGCGCATTGACGAGTAAATCCGGTGCGTAAAGTGGGCGGTGTAAGAGATCCATCGTCACCTATCTGAAATGTGTGCTCTGAAAGGCATGCTCAGAAATGCATGCTGTACATCACTTCGAATAGCCAGAACGTCACTTCAGAGCGGAGGTCCTGGCCCATGTAGGTACTGTAAGCAACGTCATTCGGGTTACAGGCGTTGCCCAGTTTCGCCGAGCAAGCCGGGTAGTGCGATTTTGAACTCATAAACCCGATTGACGCATCCAAGGTGTTTTCGTTTTGAAATTCGTACCCCATGCCCACGGAATACAGAATACCGTCATTGATGGGAATGAACGCATTAGGCTCGCCTTTGGGTACCGCAGAGGGACGATTTTCAAAGCCCGCTCTTAATGCCAGCTGTTCGGTGTACTGATACTCCGTTCCCATGCCCCAGTAAGTAACATCCTGCAGGCCGAGTTGATATCTCACCGCATCCGGTTCAATTCCGTTTCTGCCCCGGTTCAACAATTTGTCTGCAATGCTACCCAGCATGAGCAGCGAAATATTGCGGTCGAACTCAATCTGGATGTCGCTAAACACCGACCAATCCGTCCATTTCACATCAAAGTTATATTTCCAGTTGGGCGTCAGTAGAACGCTGATGCCGGCGCTGACGTGTTGCGGAAGCGTGTAGCTAATATTGACGTCGCCACCTTTGCCCTGGTCCAAGGTTTCCTGGACGCCTGGCAACGGCATTCCTATCGCAGCCGTTGCTGCTTGGAAAGAAGGCCACAGACTTCCACTCATTGCATCAATCAGCACTGTATTGAAAAAGGGATCGATAGGAAATTCCCATTCCCCTTCCAGATCGTTCTCGACTTCGGAGTTGTAAGACAGGCCCAGCGTTAACCAGGGCGTGGGGCTCCAGAGTATTCCCACGTTGTAGCCGAATACCAGTGGCGCATCTGCCTCAACTTTCAAGTCGGCATACGTTTGATAAGGGCTTACTGAGTGACAGAGGTTGATACCGATAACGTCATTCGGAATACCCTCGCCTAAACAGAAATTGTCTTGGAAAAATGGCTTTCCGTATTGCCAGAGTAACCAGTGGGGTTCCCTTGCAGGTAACTCAAGGCCCATCCCGGCGTAACTGAAATTGAGCGCAGCGCCCACTTGCAGTTCGTCCGAAATCTCAATGCCGATGGAGGGTGAGAAATAGGTGAGCAGTGTGAAGGCGCCGCGCTTCTGGAAAAAACGACCCGGATCATCATCCGCGCGATGGTAACCACTCATCATTGGGGCATATACGTTGGTGGCAAATGTATAGTTGCTGCCAGGAGGGGAATAGGATGCGCCGCCCATGACGCCACCCGCAAATGGGAGGTCCTGCATGCCGCCCGGTAACATGACAGTGGGGCCTTCCACCTCGCTTTTCGAATTGAGGGCCTCGTCGTAAAAGTACCATTCATCTTCAGGTGGTATAACGCCGTTCGAACCCGGGTTTCTGGCTTCGTTTAACTCATCGACCAGACCCTGCGTGTATTCGCCGTATCCACCCATGTCATAGTTCGTTTCGAAAATCCCATACACGCCCTTGATATGCAGTTGGCGACCTTTCAGTCGGGTCAGACCTGCAGGGTTGAAGTGAATGGAATCGATACCGGGCGGATCCGCCGTAACGGCGTGACCCAGCGAGAGCGCTTTCGCGTTACCAATTGTTAAGCTATCGGTAAAAGATGCGTGGGCCGTTTGCGTTGCACAGAGGAAAAACAGCAAGAAAAACAACTTGATCTTGAGTGTCGACCTGCGCTGAACTATGAGGGTAATAAATCTATAAATCATGGGCGCACTAACTTTATTTTTCTTGTTTTGGGACAGCCAAAGGGATGGTTGACTGTAGATAAATTCAATCTATCTGATCAGTTAGCGGTATAAAATGCACCAGCAGGCTATATAAGTTGTCTACGCCAACGTCTACGGCGTTAACTGTCTAGGAATGGCTAAACTGAAAAATCCCTTTTTCAGACAATAGGCAAGCAACCTTATCACCTGAAAAATGATGCGACCGGAAGTTATCTTCGATAGGTTGAACGAAATATTCAACAGGTAAAATGTATCTGCTCCAGAAACGCTTTTTTTACCTGATTGGTTTGCGCTTGTTGGCGTGGCAGAGCATGAGCGCCCGCATACCAATGCAATGCGCAATTGCCCCAATGTTGTTGCAACGCTTCTGAATGCCGCGGGGTTGCCATGCGATCCCCCAAGCCGCCGATAATCAACAGACGCTCCGGCGGCAACAATACCGGTCGCGATAGGGGGCTGTGTAGTGCAGTGGTGGCGCGAATGTCGTGCATGCTGACGCCGTACCAGCGCATCACGGATTTGAGCACGGTGTCCAACGGTTTCCACTCCATCATCGCGTCGGGCAAACTCACCAGCGGCACCAACGGAATTGCAAATTCCAAACGCTCATCCAGCCCTGCCATCAATGCGCTGGTGTAACCGCCCAAACTCACACCTGTAATACCCATGCGCTCGACACCGCGTTGTTGCAGAAAATCCAGCAGCGTGCGGATGTCATACGTGCTTTGCACCACGGCGTGATTCAGCGCATCAATGCCCCGCGTCACAAAATCCATTCCAGTGACATTTTTTGCGGTGCGACTGCGAGGCCCGTGGTGCGGTAATGTTTTCAGCACTACGTCGCAACCCAGCTCATATAAAAAGTGCGAGCCCAGATAAAAATCATTTACCTCCCACCAGGACGCGAGAAAACCATGCACCAATACGATGGTGGGACGCGGTTTATCGCCGTGACGCCAATACCAGGCAATCACGGCGTCGTTATTGATGTGAGATGCGTGCGTTGCCGCCTCGTATATTGACTGCCACCGTATCTGTTCGAAAATGCCGCCTTCCACACCTTTAGGCCGTGGTGCTTCGGTGATGGTGAACGTGGGCAGCGGGCGTGGTTGATGGAACACGTCTGCATCGCTACCGGTATGGGATGTGCGTTCGCCGCGTAGCGTAGTGCCCAGAGAAAAGCCAGAATAACCCAGTGGAAAACGGATGCCGGCCATGTACGCTGCCAGGCCGGTGCGAACGGCGAGGTCCACCAGAACGGTGAGTGTCATGGCGGGATCGAAGGGTGCTTGGACCCTGTGCGGTTGGCGATAGAAATCCTCGGGGAGCTGGTAAACCCAGTCGGGAGTGGATTCCAGGTTCATGGTCGCAGACAGCATGGTGAATCCTCGCAGTGTCACAGATGAACAATGCACACCCAGATTATAGACCTGGGTACTGGCTCAATAGATTCTAATTGCCCTATGATTACAAATTCGTCAAAGTTACCGGGCCTTTTGGACATAATGATTAAAAAGAAACAAACGAAAGCGAAATCAGTTCCGCGGCCACGTGGGCGCCCGCGTCCCGAAGACGTTGAAGCCATTGAAAGTAAAGTGTTGGACGTTGCACTGCGGGAATTTCTTGAATATGGCTATGGCGATGCAGCCATGGCGAGAATCGCCAAGGCGGTGGGCGGTTCCAAAACAACGCTATACTCCCGTTACGCCTCAAAAGAGGAGCTGTTCCGCGCCATTATCTTTGACCAGGTTGATCGCACATCGCCACAGGCTTCGTTGCGATCGGACGCGGGCCCGCTTGACCTTGAGCAGGGTTTGAAGTCATACGCCAATCGCATGCTGGAGCACAGCTTGCAGGCGGACCTGATGGGAGTGAACAAATTGATCTACAGCGAAGCCTACCGTTTTCCGGAATTGGGGGCAGCTGCGGTGGAGAAAACCAATATGGGGATCAAGCGGATCTCCGATTTCATCAGCGATTGCGCCAAGCGCGATCATGTTCCCTGTAAGAATCCCGCCGGTGTGGCTGAGGCTTTCATCTACATGATCCGCGGTTGGTATATGCAGATACTGTTGACCAACCAGGCGGTGTCGGCCGCTGAACGCAAGGCCTGGGTGGATCACGCTGTCAACACACTGATTCTCGCCCGCAAGGATTGGTGAGTTAACCCAGTCCTGTCTGCCTAAAGAACCTCCTTAAAAAACCTTCCCTGCAGCGTGATGAAGGGGTTTACCTTTAATAGTACACAGGTGTACGATTAAAGCCATGTGTTCCTCCCACTCCAGGAAATTAACAAAATGAAGTTTGAGGCGTTGGCTCTGAAGGACGGAATTGGCACGGAAATTCGTACGGATATCGAAAGTCTGTTAAACGAGGAAGTGGCGATGGAAGTCCGTCGCCTGCTGGTTGAGCGCGGCGTGCTGGTGTTTAAAGAATTGCAGTTTTCGGATGAGCAGCAGGTCGCGTTTGCCCGTCTGCTGGGTTCTCTGCGCGAGGAAGGTGAAAAGGGTATCTACAAGATTACGCTCGATAAAAGTGCGAACGATCGTCGCGATTACCTGAAAGGATCGTTTCTCTGGCATATCGATGGAACCCAGGACACCGTGCCACCCTTCGCATCGTTGCTGACGGGTATCACGTTGTCCGCAACCGGCGGTCAGACAGAATTCGCCAACTCCTACGCTGCGTATGAAGCGTTGTCGCAGGATATGAAAGACCGCATCGACAACCTCAAAGTGGTGCATAGCGTGGAAGTGTCCATGCGTCGGGCCGACATTGAACCGACGGAAGCTAACCTCGCATTCTGGCGAAAATTTTCCGACAAAACCCACAACCTGGTGTGGACGCATAAGTCTGGTCGCAAGTCACTGGTGATCGGTTGCCATGCATCGCATGTCGAAGGTATGGATCGCGAGTTAGGCCAGAAGTTACTGCAAGATCTGCTGGAATGGACAACACAGCCAAGATTTGTTTATCGCCATGAATGGTCGCCCGGCGATCTGCTGATTTGGGATAACACTGGCGTGTTGCACCGCGTAGAGCCCTATCCGCTGGATTGTGGCCGGATGATGCATCGCACCACCTTGCTGGGCGAGGAAGCTTTTTCCTAAAGATCAAACCCTTCAATTTTCAATGCTACACCAACAATAATGCCAAGAGAGTGTGTACGTCATGATACGGAATCTTCCAGCAAAGTGGGATCTTGAGGCGGATGTCGTCTCAATTGGTTCGGGTGGCGGTGGTTTGTGTGCGGCGATCACAGCCCATGATCACGGCGCGAGTGCGGTAGTGCTTGAACGCTCGGATCAGATCGGGGGTGTCACGGCCTTTTCAATGGGCGAAGTCTGGATTCCGGGCAATCATTTGGCTGCAGCACTGGGCATCAAGGATTCACCCGAAAGTGGCTTTCGCTATATAAAAAGCCTGTCGATGGATTATGGCCATGACATGGCGATACTGAATCAAGCGATTCACGCGCCGGTAGCGGTTAAATACTTCGAAGAAAAAATTGGGCTGAAGATGTGCGCGATTCGTCATCTGCCTGATTATTACTATCCTCACAACGAAGACGCGTTGGCCGAAGGCCGTTATCTGGAAGTGCTGCCATTTCCGGCGGAAAGCCTGGGCGAGTGGCAGCACAAAACGCGGGTATCACCCCACGTTCCGTATAGCATGACTCACGATGAAATTTTCGAAAACGGTGGGTTGGCGAACATGCTCAATTGGGACTACAGCGTGATGGCCGAACGATTGGCCAAGGATGAACGCTGCGCGGGTCCCGGCTTGGCGGCGTATTTTGTCAAAGGCGTGCTGGATCGCAAGATTCCGATCCACACCGGCGTGAATGTGGAAGAGCTGGTGGTGGACGGTGCCCGCGTTGTGGGTCTGCGTGCAACTCGTGACGGTAAAGATTTCTTTGTCAAAGCCAATCGTGGTGTGGTGATTGCGGTCAGCAGCTACGAACGGAATCCTGATTATGCGAAAACGCTTGGGCATCAGCTGAAACCGGTGTCGATGGTAATGACAACTATTGATGGCGCTCATTTACGTTTGGCGGGTCAAGTGGGCGCGCGCGTTGCACGGGTGCCGGATGTCAGCATGCTGGGTTTCCACGTTCCTGGAGAGGAACAGGAAGAAGGCGTGCCATTATGGCGCGGTGCATTGCCATTCCTGGGGTTGCCGCACACGATTCTGGTCAATCAGGCTGGCAAGCGTTTTTCTAACGAAGCATTTTACCGTTCGGTCTATTTCGCACTCGATATCATCGACGGTGCGACCCAGACGCATCCCAACTTTCCCTGTTGGGCTGTATTCGATAGCCAGGCACGTGAGAAATATCCTTTCGGCTCGGTGATGCCAGGGCAGGAAGTGCCGGAAGCACTGGGTGTTACGGCGAACTCCATTGCGGAACTGGCGAATAAAACTGGCGTGGATGCGAAAGGGCTGGCGCAAACCATTGCCACTTTCAACGGCTATTGCGAAACCGGCGACGATCCCGACTTCAAGCGTGGCACTTTCCCTTGGGGTGCTCTCATGTGCGGCGATCCGTCACGAAAACCGAACGCCAATCTTGGGCCGCTGCTGAAGCCGCCATTTTATGCCATTCAACTGCATCGCATGGCGGGTGGTGGTATCTGCGCCGCTGGGGTTGTGGCTGATCATCATTGTCGCGCTGTCGGTTGGGACGACAAACCGATAGAAGGTTTGTACGTGGCGGGCAATTCCGTCGCCCGTCTGGATAACGGCGCCATCATGCAGAGTGGTATCACCAATGCGCGTGGTTTGACCCACGGCTATCTCGCAGGGCGCCACGCTGCTGGTCATCCCAGTGATTTGCTGCAAAAAGAAAAACAACGCCTGGGCTTGTGAGGTCCGAACATGATTGAAGCAGAAAAAGCGTTTGCGATCGAAGCGCCCATTGAGTTGGTTTGGGATTATGTGCGTGATATCAGCCGCTGGGCGAATCTGCTGCCAGGCTGTCGGGAATGCGCCATTATCGATGATCATCATTCCCGCTGGACCGTGAAAGTCGGTGCGGGTGGCCTGGTCAAGACGGTCAATGTTTTGGTCCATGTCGAGAAGTGGGACGGTCCCGAGCGGGTAAGTTTTACCTACAAGCTGGAAAGCGAGCCGGTGATAGGCGGTGGTTACTATATCGCTACCAGAAAGAGCGCGAACGAAACTGACATCTCGCTGAAGTTGCGCGTTGAAGGCAGTGGTTCTATGGCGCCCATGTGGGAAGCAATGTGCAAACCGCTGTTTCAGCCATTGGCGACGGCGTTCACCGGAAAATTGAAAGCAGAAATTGAACAGTTCGCTGGCGTTCAGGTATCAAAACCTGCACCCAGATCTGGCTTGCAATCCGTGCTGGCGGCGCTGTTAGGCGGGTTGCGAAAATTCTGGTTGGCGCTGACTGGCTCGAAAGCCGCAGCAGATGATCGATAGAACGGGGAAGAACCATGAGCGAGCAGAACAAGCAGGTTGTACTCACCTTTATCAATGCCATGGGTTCCAGCGACGGCGCCACTGCAGCCGCGTGTCTGGCGGAAGATGCGTTCACGCTGGCGAAAGGATTTGGCAAATTCGCCGGTGTGCGCCGTTATGAAACCATTGTCGGCACCGTCGATGCATTCAAACAGTTGCTGCCGACTGGGCTGAGACCAGACATCAAGAGCGTCACCGCCGAAGAAAATCGCGTGGTGGTTGAGTTCGAAGGCAACGCCACTACTTGTGATGGCAAGCCTTATAACAACCAGTATTGCATGCTATTCACGCTCGCCGACGGCAAGATAAAACAGGTCAATGAATACTTCTGCACGATTCTCGCCGATGAGGTGCTCTGGCCTTTGGTTGAGAAAATGGCCGCCGATATTCCGCAGAGCGGGACCCAGCAGTGATGTCGTTACTTTCCAATAAGGTCGCTATAGTGACGGGTGGCGCCAGCGGTATTGGTCGCGCCACAGTGGAACTGTTTGTTGAATCTGGTGCGCGTGTCGTTATTGCGGATGTGAATGTTGAGCAGGGAATGGCGCTGGCTGAAACCATTGGTGACGCTGCAGTGTTCAAGCAAACGGATGTTTCTAACAAAGAGCAGGTGCAGTCGTTAGTCGATTTTGCGGTAGAGCATTTCGGCGGTCTCGATATCATGTTCAACAACGCTGGTATCAGCGGCGCGGTGCATATGCGATTCCTGGAGGACGATCTGCAGGATTTCGATCGCGTTGTCGCCGTGAACCTGTATGGTGTGATGATCGGTAGCCAATGTGCCGGACGTTATATGGCGAAAAACGGCGGCGGTTCCATTATCAATACCTCGTCTCTCGCCGCCATCACGCCGGGATTACCGCTGATTTCCTATCGGGCAGCCAAGGCCGGTGTCATTCACTTTACAAAATCGATTGCGCGGGATCTGGGTGAATACGGCATTCGCATCAATTGCATTGCGCCCGGGCATATTCCGGCGGGCATGACATTTTATGACATGAAGGAACGTATTCGCCGTGCGCAGCCATTGCAACGGCAAGGCATGCCAGTGGACGTGGCGAATGCCGCGCTCTATCTGGCGAGCGACTTGTCAGCACAGGTCACAGGGCTGGTGTTGCCGGTGGATGGTGGGACTCATCTGGGTGGACCGATCAGCGCGATCAAATGATGTAGAGGCGCCATCTGGCGCTCTCATCCTTTTATATGCGGAGAACGCCGTTCCAACATGAAGTTAATTAACGGCGCGATTGGTTTCAGCAGCCAGCGCTTGAAACCGGCACTGGCTCTCATCTCCGCACAGATATCGTCGATGTCGTGGCGCTGAAAGGCGAGCAGTTTTTGGCTTTCAGCCGTATCCAGCCAATCGCCAAAGAAGTAGGGCAAGCCTGGACGAAATGCTTCGGGGCGCAACGGGCCGATACCCATTGCATTAAATACGCGGTTGTAGAAATCCAGCGCCAGAGTGCGGCAGCGTTCGCCACCGCCGATAAACAGAATCTTGCCAATGGCTGCATCGCAACTCACTGCGTTGGCAAAGGCCAGTGCTGCATCATCATTGTGTACAACTTCAATGCGTCCATTGGGACTGCTTTCAAAAATGATGTCGATCGAACCGGTATCACCACCGCTGAATGACACTTCCGAGGGCGGGCAGGCGGCAATACGCAAGATGCTCCAGCGCAATGCACTTGCCCGAATATGGATTTCGCATTCGGCTTTGTTCTTGCCATAGAGGTCGGCTGGTTTCACTTCATCTTCAACTTTCAGCGGTGGTGTCCGCAGGTGTTGCTCGTGCCCGGCCACGGTCATGCTTGATGCAAAGATCAGCCTTTTCGCGGTTGCAGATGCTTCCATGTGTTTGATCAATTCGAGCGTCGCTGTCTGATTGACCGCTGTCGCTAGCTTCGGATTACGGTCGCTTGCAGGGGGAATGATCGCCGCCATGTGCACCACTGCGTCGATTCCTTCCAAAGCGCGTGGCCAAAAGTCTGCATCGCAAATATTGCCCCAAAGCACGTTGATAGCTTGTCCGAAGCTGGCAGCAACGGCTTCGGTCTTAGGATTTTTCAGATCTGCCGCCACTACTCGGTGCCCGTTCGACAACAGATGCATTACCGTACGACTGCCTATATTTCCGAAGGCTCCGGTGATGAGTACTGTCTGCGACATGGAGGCACATCCTGATTTGATAGGGCAGCCATACTCTAGCGTTGCCATGGGGGAATAGGAAGTATTCGTCCAGTCTTCGCTTGAATAGGCTGTTGACCAGGGAGGTGGTTTTAACTGTTCACGTCGTTCAATATACTGAAACGCATGCCGTGTTAAATCGTCCACAGTCGGGGAATCCCATGAGCAATCAAAAAGTGGAGCCAGAAGATACTGCAGTACGGGTCGCCTTGTGGCGTGCGCTGCACGTGGAGTCCGATTCACTTCCGCACATTATTGAAGACCGGATTGGTCTGCAGTTGGTGGCACCTGATGCCGGGTGGCAAAGCCGTCCTGATATGAGCCATTTCACTCGGCCTTTTCGTGCCTCTATCGTGGCCCGTGCCCGTTTTATCGAAGATCTGGTTGTGGAGCACGCAGGCAAAGGTGTCGGGCAATATGTAATTCTCGGCGCTGGTCTGGATACGTTCGCGCTGCGGCGAGAAGAAATCGCATCCCGTCTGCTGGTATTCGAAATTGATCAGCCCGGTCCTCAGGAATGGAAGCGGCAGCGCCTGGTCGAACTCGGATTTGGTATTCCCTCATTTTTACATTTAGTGCCGGTAGATTTTGAAGCTGGCGATAACTGGTGGGATCGGTTGGCCGAATCGGGTTTTCTTTCCGGGCAGCCAGCGGTTGTTGTTTCCACCGGCGTTAGCATGTACCTGACGCGGGACGCGATTTTTGCGACTCTGCGCCAGGTTGCCGCGTCGGCACCGGGATCGACGCTTGCCATGTCATTTTTGTTGCCGATTGAGATGGCAGATCCTGAAGTGCGCCCTGGCATCGAGAGGGCAGCAGCAGGCGCGAAGGCAAATGGTACCCCGTTCATCAGCTTTTTTATGCCAGAGGAAATGTTGGCTCTGGCCCGCGAAGCGGGTTTTAAGCATATGCAGCATGTATCGGCAGCGGAGCTTGCCCGGCGCTACTTTTCAGGTAGGACTGATGGCTTGCGTCCACCCAATAATTCAGAGGAATTGCTAGTGGCCACCACCTGAAATTAGCCGTTGAAAATTGACTTCAGCCTTTATCAAGGAAAGATCATGTTCACGTCGCATTTCGAGCTAACTCCCGCGCTCAGGTTGATGCATTTTACAAAGCGGCGATTGCAACTGGCGGGCGGGATAATGGCGCGCCCGGGTTACGTCCGCATTATCACCCCGACTATTATGGCGCCTTTGTGTTGGACCCCGATGGGCATAATGTTGAAGCTGTGTGTCATGCGCCAGCCTGACAATAAGACTGATAATAAGAGGAGATAGTAGGATGCTGCGAGGAATCCTACGTTTTACGCTAAGCGTTTTATTATTCGGTTCTGGTATGTTCGTCCATGCTGATCCCTCCTATCAGGATAAGCAGTGTATGGATCGGGGTTGGCAGCGTATTGTGCTGCAGGTCGCGGGGCTTTCGCGTGAGGTGTTGTGGAAAGCACCCAGTGGTCC
>DATLII010000127.1:0-4496 GCA_035539495.1 Dongiaceae bacterium | reverse complement strand
TGAATCCAGAAGTCTGCGTAAATCACATAGCGATCGAAAATGTTCTGGCCGTACTCGGAGTAGGATTCCAGGTAAGCGGTCTGGATTTCCTTGCCGATGAATTCCACGTAGCGTGGCGCCAGGAATTCCTTGATCGAGCGCAGGTAGCGTTCGCGGGTTTCCGCCGGGAACTGTTCCTGCTCGATGGCGTTTTCCAGCACGTGCAGCAGGTGCACCGGGTTGGCCGCGATTTCGGTGTGATCGTAGTTGAACACTTTTGACAGGATCTTGAACGCGAAGCGGGTGGACAGACCTTCCATACCCTCGTCGACGCCAGCATTGTCGCGGTATTCCTGATACGACTTGGCTTTCGGATCGGTGTCCTTCAGGTTCTCGCCGTCATAGATGCGCATTTTGGAGTAGAGCGAGGAGTTTTCCGGCTCTTTCAAGCGCGACAGGGTGGTGAACTGTGCGAGCATGCGCAATGTATCCGGCGCGCAATGAGCGTTGGACAGCGAGCTGTTGCGCAGCAGTTTCTCGTAGATTTTGATCTCTTCAGTGACGCGCAGGCAGTACGGCACTTTCACGATGTAGATACGATCGATGAACGCTTCGTTGTTCTTGTTGTTGCGGAACGCCTGCCACTCGGATTCGTTGGAGTGCGCGAGCACGATGCCATCGAACGGAATTGCGCCCATGCCCTCGGTGCTGTTGTAGTTGCCTTCCTGCGTAGCAGTCAGCAATGGATGCAGTACCTTGATCGGCGCCTTGAACATCTCCACGAATTCCAACAAGCCCTGGTTGGCTTTGCACAGGCCGCCGGAGAATGCGTAGCAATCCGGATCGTTCTGTGCGAACTCTTCCAGTTTGCGAATGTCCACTTTACCAACGAGGCTGGAAATGTCCTGGTTGTTTTCATCGCCGGGTTCGGTCTTGGCAACGCCGATCTGATCCAGGATCGACGGATACAGCTTCACGACTTTGAACTTGGAAATGTCGCCATTGAATTCGTGCAGGCGTTTCACCGCCCACGGCGACATGATGCCTTTGATGTAGCGTTTCGGGATGCCGTACTCTTCTTCGAGGATCGCGCCGTCTTCATCTGGTGCAAACAGGTTCAGCGGCGACTCGTTTACCGGCGATCCTTTGATCGCGTAGAACGGAATTTTTTCGATCAGGTGTTTCAGTTTTTCCGCCAGGCTGGATTTACCACCGCCCACCGGACCGAGCAGATACAGGATCTGTTTCTTCTCTTCCAAACCCTGCGCCGCATGACGGAAGTACGAGACGATCTGCTCGATGCATTCCTCCATGCCGTAAAATTCGTCGAACGCGGGATAGCGGCGGATTATCTTGTTGGAAAAAATTCGACTCATGCGTGGGTCGATGGACGTGTCCACCAGCTCCGGTTCGCCGATTGCTTTCAGCATGCGTTCCGATGCGCTGGAATACGCCGACGGATCGCGTTTGCAGATGTCGAGGTATTCCTGCAGTGAATATTCTTCTTCCTGGGTGGTTTCGTATCGGCTTTGGTAGTGACTGAAGATGCTCATGAATCTACCTCGTGTTCCGGCGTGTACGCGTCAGTGGCTGGCAATCGGGGCTTCCGCTGTTTTCACAATACGAAAGCACCTCAAAATGGACAACCGAAAAAAGTAACTGTTTTGGTGACCAAGTGTTGTCCGTGCAAGTAGGCTTACTTCAAGCTTAGTAGCAAAAGCCAAAAACAAAAACTGAAAAATGGTTGAATGAAAAGGATTTATTGCCCGTTTTTCTATTTTTAGAATTTTTGAGCCGAAATGGGAAGCGAAAGCTGAAAAGTTTTTTTAAACAGCTGTTTTGCTCAGCCGTTATAGTCTTGGGTTATCAGGCAGGCGGTGGTTGTGAAGGAACGGCAATTAATGCGGGTGATAGCAGTCGCAGAACTGCCAGGCAGCGGTTTCCAGGCAGTAGGCAGTGAGGCGATTGCCCCACACGCAGCCAGTGTCGAGTGCGATGATGTTGGCGAGATCGGTGCGACCTTCCAGCGCGGCCCAATGTCCGAACAGGATCCGTTTTTCAATTTCAACCCGGCCAGGCCAGCGAAACCAGGGCTGCAGATGAGCTGGCACTGTGGTCAGGGATTCCTTGTGTTCCAGATCGATGTGGCCTGTAGCATCCAACAATCGCATGCGGGTGAAGAAGTTGGTGATGGTGCGCCAGCGTTCGGGTCCGGTCAGGCCAGCATCCCAGCGGCTGGGTTCGTTGCCGTACATGTGGGCGAAATACAGGTCGCGGCGATCGTCGTCCCGCAGTACGGATTCCAGCTCGCGGGCGCAGGTGCGGGCCTCGGCCAGGTTCCAGCCGGGGTAAATGCCGGCGTGAACCATCACCCAGCCGTCGTTTTCATGCAGCAGGGGGCAGGTGAATAGCCATTCGGCCAGCGTGTCCCGGTCCTTGGCTTTCAGAATGTCCTTGAAGGTGTCCTTGCGTTTGAATTCGACGCTGCCAGAGAGCACCGCCAGCATGTGCAAATCGTGATTACCCAATACGGTGAGCAGGTTATCGCGGCGGTCGTAGCAGAAACGCAAGGTTTCCAGCGATGCCGGACCCCGGTTCACCAGGTCGCCGGTGAGCCAGAGTTGATCGCGGTCGGGATTGAAGTGGATTTTATCCAGCAGGCAACGGAAATCTTCATAGCATCCCTGCAGATCGCCGATCGCCCAGGTCGCCATCAGTGCAAGGCCGTAGGAGAGGCGAGGGTGAAGATGGGGATGGGCGCGTCGAAGCGGATGCCGGTAGCGTCCACCATTTGATACGAACCCTTCATACTGCCCACCGGGGTCTGCAGCACGGCGCCGCTGCTGTATTGGTAAATTTCCCCAGGCAAAATGGTCGGTTGCTCACCAATGACACCTTCACCACGGACTTCCTGCACCCGCTGGTTGCCGTCGGTGATGATCCAGTGGCGCGACAGTAGTTGGGCCGGCAGGTTACCCCGGTTTTCGATGCGCACATGGTAGGCGAATACAAAGCGATGCTCGGCGGCATTGGACTGGTCGGGTATGTATTCGCTGATCACTTCGACCGCGATGTCGCTGGTACTGATGGATGTTTGCATGTTCATTCGGCTCCTGGGCCGGCGGCCAACACCAGGTCGGTGAGGCAGGCATATTGGGCCAGTGAGATGTCTTCGGGCCGGTGCTCTGGGTTGATTCCGGCCTGTTCCAACAAGTGGTCGTCTGCCACTGATCTTAATGCATTTCGCACGGTTTTGCGTCGCTGGTTGAACGCCGTGGTCACCAGTTTTCCTAACTCTTTGGGGGACTGGGTGGTAACTGGCGGATGGGCATGGGGCACCAACCGCACGATGGCGGAATCCACTTTGGGCGGCGGGTCGAACGCGGTCGGTGGCACCGGGAACAGAGACTCTACCTGACAGTAGTACTGCACCATGATGCCCAGGCGGCCATAGGCACTGTCGCCAACGCCGGCGGCCAGACGGTCCACCACTTCCTTTTGCAGCATGAAGTGCATGTCCTGGATCAGGCCGTGGAAACTCAGCAGGTGGAACAGCAGCGGGGTGGAGATGTTATAGGGCAGGTTGCCTACCACCCGCAGCTTGCTGCCACCCAGATCTGAAAGGACGCGGGTGAAGTCGAACTTCAGGGCATCCCCTTCATAAATATGGAAGTTCTTGCGGGTGGCGAAGCTGATCTTCAGGTGCGGGATCAGGTCGCGGTCTAGCTCTACCACGGCCATTTGGCCCACTTGGTCCACCAGTTGTTCGGTAATGGCGCCCAGGCCGGGACCGATTTCCACCAGAGTGTCGGTGTCTTGTGGATTCACCGAGCGGACGATGCCGTCAATGATGTGCGGGTCATGCAGGAAATTCTGGCCAAAGCGCTTGCGGGGCTGATGGCCGAAGGAGGGTTTTCTGCCTTTAGCCATGGGTGCGGGCCTGCGGTGAGGTAGAAGATGAGGTTGTTGTGTTGGCGCGTGCCGCCACCATCTGGCGGGCGATAGTAATGGCGGTGCGTAGGCTGCCGGGGTCGGCGCGGCCGCTGCCGGCCAGGTCTAGGGCGGTGCCATGGTCTACTGATGTACGGATGATGGGTAGTCCCAAGGTGATGTTGACGGCGTTGCCAAAGCCCAGGTGTTTCAGCACCGGCAGGCCTTGGTCGTGGTACATGGCCAGCACGGCGTCTGCCCGCTCCAGGTGATGGGGCGTGAACAGGGTGTCGGCGGGCAGAGGGCCTTCCAGCTGCAGACCTTCTTTACGAAGCCGCTGCAGTACGGGGCTGATGATCCTGATTTCTTCGTCCCCCAGATGGCCGCCTTCGCCCGCGTGGGGGTTCAAGCCGCAGACCAGCAGGCGGGGATGCTTGATGCCGAACTGTTGAATCAGATCCTGATGAGTGATGCGGATGACCCGCTCCAGCAGTTCAGGGGTGATGGCGTCGGCCACGGCACGCAACGGCAGGTGAGTGGTGGCCAGCGCCACTCGCAGGCCGGGGCAGGCCAGCATCATTACCACC
>DATLII010000126.1:0-9312 GCA_035539495.1 Dongiaceae bacterium | reverse complement strand
TGATGGACCCCAGCGTGCGTCCCACCAAGATCGACCGCCCCAGCGACTCAACCGGGCTGGTAGACACCGGTAAATTGGTGGGCTTGCTGGATCAGGCCGATGTGGTGAACGTGATGGAATCCATCGCGCGCATCAGCGAACAGAAGATGACAAAGCTGGACCCGATCGCCGGGGTTACTGTGTCCCGCGAAGACACTATTCGCGAGCTGGTGCGTTGCGGTTATGTGAAGAGCGCGGATCTGGCGGATCGCTATGGCAGCCCGACCATACTGGATCCGGCGGCGGATGTGGATATCGTTGGTAACACCGGCGCGATATTTTCGTCAAGTGAGTTCTTGGGTGATGGTGAGTTCCAGAAAACTGCGTCGGTGATGAAGCTGGTAGTAGAGGGCTTTTCTGGCGCTGGTTGTATCACCATGGGCGGATTTGATTATCACACCGGCGACCGTGGCACTGGCGAAGAGCGGGACCTGCGTGCTGGCCGGTGCATGGGTGCGTGCCTGGAGTACGCACATCGTAAGGGCGTGCCGCTGATGCTGTATGTGTTCAGCGACGGCTCGGTGGCCAGCAACGGCATGGTGATTACTGACGGCTCCGACGACCTGGGGCGGGGCAAACCTCAGTGGACCGGTGACAACCAATCCACTGCTGCCTCTTTCTATCTGGTGTACAACCCCAATGGTCGTCCGGGTCTGATTGGTAGCGATATTAGCCGCCGTCAGATCGGCTGGTTCCGAGGCAACGGTGATGTGGAAACTGCGTCGAGCCCTGCTGCCAACAACGTGAACCTGCTTGTGGAAACGGTGGCGCTTAATTACATGGCATTGCATGGTGACCAGGGGCAGTTCGTTACCCGCTTCCCGAGTCAGGGATTGGGTAATGGCACCATGCGGGATAGCTTGTTGTCGTTCAATCCGATTGTGAATGGGACGATTAGTTGATTGTGTAGTTGGTTACCTGAAAACGAACCCAACAAAAAGCCCGGCAGTGCCGGGCTTTTTGTTTGCTCTGTCAACTTGCATAGCAAGCTTCCGCGCCCTTAGCGGATTGTAGCCTTCTCCTTCAATATGCCTTCCTTGTTGGGCATATAATAAAACCTGTTCAAATCCAGGGAAGGGAGGTTGCTCTCATGAATCAGGCCGTCGAAATTCCGGTTCTGCTGCGCTATGCATTTCGCCCTTTCTTTCTGTTAACGGGTCTATACGCTGTTCTGAGTGTGGCCGCCTGGGCAGGTTTTCTGCTGGCAGAATGGCCTTTGCCATTGGGCGTGTCGCCGGTGCAATGGCATAGCCATGAAATGCTGTATGGCTTGGTGCCAGCCGCCATTGCCGGATTTTTACTGACAGCCATGACCAACTGGACCCAGGCTCGCCCCCTGCAAGGTACCGGTCTGTTATTGCTGATTCTGCTGTGGGTGGCTGGGCGGGTCGTCATGTGGTTTGCAGGCTGGTTGCCGGCTTGGCTGGTGGCAGCAGTGGATTTCGTTTTTTTGCCGGTGCTGGGAATTTACGTAGCGTCGATTCTGATCAGGCACCGCAATCATCGTAATCTGATTCTGATTGTTGTGCTGGCGTTGCTGGCTGCGGGCAATCTGCTGATGCATCTGGGTTTCACAACCCACAACGACACATTGCTTAAGCTGGGCCAGCTGCTCGGATTCGATGTCATTGCAGTATTGATGCTGGTGATCGGTGGCCGCATTATTCCGGCATTTTCTGCCAACTGGCTACGGGCGAAGGGCGGCAATCCCGATTGGGTCAAGCGATCCGATCTTCTCGATCGTCTGGCCATTGCCAGTGTGATCCTGTTGCTGCCGCTAGATGGGTTTGGCGCGTCAGCTCAGCTAACGGGAAGCGCGGCCCTGTTCGCCGGGCTAGTCAATCTGGTGCGACTTGTTCGATGGGCGGGCTGGCGCGTGGCAGCCGAACCTTTGTTGTGGATTCTGCACTTGGCCTACGCATTCATTGTGCTTGCGTTTCTATTGCGGGGCGCCAGTGCCTTCAGCAATCTGATTCCCGCAACCGCCTGGGAACATCTGCTGGGCGTGGGTGGTATCGGCACCCTGATATTGGCTGTCATGACACGGGTGGCCATGGGACATACCGGGCGTCCGCTCGTACTGCGACCCATGGGTGTGTGGATTTACGTGGCGATTCTGCTGGCAACCTTGCTGCGCACAACGGTTGCATTGCAGTTGATGGATTTTCGTGTGGGCGTAATGTTGGCGGCCCTGTGCTGGGTGCTGGCGTTTGGGCTCTTCGTCATTTTGTATTTTCCGATTTTGAGCAGCCCCAGGGCGGATGGTCGACCTGGTTGATCGCATCTCTGATGCACGTTTCAGATGCTGCGCGCTTTCATTGCACAATCAGCCGCTTCATCCAATCCAGCAACACCCTTGGTAAGCGCTCCGGGTCTTGTAACAGCGCATAGTGATGTTTGCCAAAAATCTGCGGCAAATAATTGGCGGCCTGCCGATCGATGGTCAGGCAAAAAGGTTGAATGCCTTGCAGACGTGCTTCGCTGACAGCCTGTCGTGTATCTTCCGCACCGTAGCGGCCTTCGTATTCATCCTTGTCGTTTGGTTTCCCGTCGGACAGCATCAGCAGTAAGCGGTGTTGCGCCGGTTGCTGCATCAGGCTGGCGCTGGCGTGACGAATCGCTGCGCCAGCACGGGTATAGTGTTCCGGTTCCAGTGAACTGATGCGTAGCGCAATGTCCCGCGACCAGGGTTCGGAAAAAGATTTCAGTGCGCGCACCGTGACGGCCTGCGGCCCCTCACCGGAAAATGCCTGCGCAAGCCAGGGTTCGCCCAGACTGTCCAGCGCGATGCACACCAGCAGCAGCGCTTCGCGCGCCACATCGATCACGCGCCGATTCTGCGACACCCAGCTATCGGTAGAGCCACTGACATCGATCAACAAGCAGATGGCCATGTCCCTGTGCACTGCGCGCCGGCTTTGGTACAGCCGCTGCGACATGGGTTGGCCGGCGCGAAAATCTGCCAGTGAATCGGTGTAGGCATCCAGATCCACGTCGTCGCCATCCCATTGGCGGCGCTGCCACTGTCGGCGGGCTTGCAGCATTTCAAAATGACGGCGGATTTCACGAATCTGCACCTGATGTTTTTGCAAGGTGTCATTCACCCATTGTTCTGATCCTTGTGCGGCGGGAAGCATGAACAAGCGGGCGCCAGGGTCCCGATAGCATTGCGTGCGGTAATCCCATTCGGGATAGTGGATGCCTTTGCCGTCCTGCTGGGTTTGATGGGCCATCGGTGGTGCTGTGCTGGATGGGGGTGCGTCCGACAGCAAAAATTCCTTTGCCTGCTGCGGTGTTCGCACCAGTCGGGCCTGATCCAGTTCCGACACCATGTCCGCGAAGTCTTCCGCTGCGGTGTCTTCATCGCGATCAGTGGGGCGCTGCAGTCCCATGGGATCTTCCGCAGCGCGATGCGGTTCGTCCAGCTGTATCATCCATGGGCTGGATTCCGAGGAGTGCTCGTCTTCGTTTTCAGCGGCTGGACGAACATCGGGAGCGCGAGGCAGCTGTGTGCTTTGCGTCTGATTTTTTTGTTCGGGTTCGTCGTTGTCTTCTTCCCAGGAAACGGACTGCGTGCTCTTGTGTTGATTGATCAGGTCGCCGGTCCAATGATCCTGCAACAGTGGAAACAAGCCGGCTTTGCGGTAGGACGGGTCCGGTTCGTTTAATTTCCAGTGCTTCAGTACCGCCTGCAGTTGTTGCAGCGAATCCTGCGGGCTTTGTGTGAGTGGCAAGTGCTCGGCAGCGTTGTTGGGTGCGCAAGCCAGCAAGTTGCGTATGCCTTGTTCCAGCACTCGGCGTACGCCGTGAAATTGCGATAACGCTGGCCGTTGCTGCAGACTTTGCCTGCGTAAACGCTGCAGGGATTCCAGGCTGCCGGGCAATTTTTCGCAGAGCAGCACATCGCAGGCCTGCGCTTCCAGCAGCAGGTACAGTGAACGCTGCAACGGTGTCAGTTGATTTAACAAAACACTGGCGCTGCCGCGTTGTGCGCGCATGGCCTGCTGCAACGCCAGTGTGCGATACCAGTGGACAGCATCAGTGCGGTTGTCGAAAGGTGCTATCGGTGGCAGCCACAGCGCGTGGCCATCGGTTGCAGCAACTGCTTGTTCGCGGCGCGGTGCAGGATGACGCTGGAAGACAATGGCCAGTAGCGTGGCGCGGGCCGGAAGTTTTGCAGTGCGAATCGGAAAATCACGATCGAACAGCGCTTGTAGCAATAACGCTAGACGCGGTGCGAATTCGCGCAAATAAAGTCGGGTGTCGGCTGCGGCGGGGTGATGGCGACGCCACAGGGATTGGGCAAATTCGGTGGCGTGGCGGGCCGCATCGCTGATCAGTTCTTCCGGCTCAGCCATGAGGTTCTACTCGCACTTCTCATACAAAAATCATATCCACCAGATCCTGCATGGCGGCAACCAGGGATTCGTCGTCCGAGAGCGGTGCAATCAGCGCGTGACGGCAGGCATCCGCGGTCGGAATACCGGAACGGATCAGGCGGGCAGTGGCGATCAGCAAGCGGGTGCTGGGCACTTCCGCCAGCCCGCGATCGCGCAGTGCGCGAATACGTTGGGCCAGTGACACCAGGCCGTGCGCAACGGCATGATCGACGCCGCTTTCCTGCTGCACGATGCGCACTTCCTGCTGCGCGGGTGGGAAATCCATGTCCAGCGCCACGAACCGCTGCCGCGTGCTGGGTTTCAGATCTTTCAGCATGCGCTGATAACCTGGATTGTAGGAAATCACCAACTGAAAACCGGGCGCCGCTGCAACCGTTTCCCCGGTTTTATCGATGGGCAGTATGCGGCGGTGATCTGTCAGTGCGTGTAGTACCACCACCGTGTCCTGACGCGCTTCCACCACTTCATCCAGATAGCAGATGGCGCCTTCGCGCACTGCTCGTGTGAGCGGACCGTCCTGCCATACAGTGCCGTCGTGACGAATCAGGTAGCGGCCAATCAGATCGCTGGCGGCCAGATCATCATGGCAGGGAATGGTGATCAGCGGCCGTTTCAGGCGCCAGGCCATGTATTCCACCAGCCGCGTTTTACCGCAGCCGGTGGGACCTTTCAGCATCAACGCCAACTGATTGTGATGACACTGCTCAAACACCTGCACTTCATTTCCGGTGGGCAGGTAAAAAGGTTCATCATCGCGGCGGTGAAGCTGTCGCAGGATTGGCTCCGTACTCATACCGAAGCCGCTCCGGTGCGTGCCCGTTGTTCCAAATCACGATCAACGGATTCAGAGACCGGCTCGAACTGTGGACGGAAACGGAAGAAGTCATAGATAAACAACGCGACACCGATCGTGAACAGTGAAGCCGTTGCCACCAGCATCAGAAAATGCACCTGTATCTTCAATTGCGCATCCAAATAACCCATGCCCATGATGCGTTCCAGATAAACCTGGCCCAAGCCCGCCGTGCCGAACGACAATGTCATGCCGAACATGCCGGCCAGTTGCATCCAGAACGAAACCATTCCCAGATTGGTACCATTTTCGGGACGGCCCGGTGTCAGCGATGGCAGGGCATAGTAGATCATGGCAATCACGATCATGGCGTAGGCGCCATAAAATGCTGCGTGGCCGTGCATGGCGGTGACCAGTGTGCCGTGGGTCCATTTGTTGACGCTTGGCCAGGTGTGCGCAAGCCCGAGCAAGCCTGCTCCGAACATGGCAAACAGTGCGCTGCCGATGGTCCAATGCAGGGCCAGTGTGTTGGGATGTGAAAATCCTCCGCGGCGCATGGCAAAGTAGGCGTACACCGCCATCCCCAGCAGTGCCGCTGGTTCCAGCGCACTGAAAATACCGCCAATCGGCAGCCAGTACGTGGGCACGCCGACCCAATAATAGTGATGCGCAGTGCCCAGAATGCCGGCGATGAATACCAGCCCCACAATCACGTACAGCCACTTCTCCATCACTTCACGGTCGGCACCCGACAGGCGAATCAGCAGGTAGGCCAGAAAGCCGCCCATGATCATCATCCACACGCCTTCCACCCACAAATGAATGGTCCACCAGCGATAGAAAATGGACACCGTGTAATTGGAGTAATGCAGCAGCGCCGGCAGAAACAGTACGGCTGTCATCACCAATCCAATGCAGAGCACGCCCTCCGTTGTCGTGAAGCGCCCCGATTTTTTAATCGTCATGCCGATGTTGTACAGAAAAATCAGCATGCAGACGACGATCACCAATTTGTGTGGCAACGGTTGTTCCAGCAATTTATTGCCGGTGCCAAAACGGAACAGATAACCGACGACAGCCGATACGCCCATCAGCACCCACAGAATCAATTGCACATAGGCCAGTTTGACGCTGTGAATTTCCGTGCGCGATTCATCCGCAACCATCCAGTAAGTTGCGCCCATGAAGCCGGTGATGACCCACACGATCAGTAAATTGGTGTGAATCATTTTGGTAACATCAAACGGCAGAACATACAGCAGCGGATCGGGACCGAGATACTTCGCCGCCGACAGCAAACCGAACACCAGTTGCAATCCGAATAGCACCACGGCCACCGCAAAATACCAGTAGGCGACACCTTGTGACTTGTACCGCATGATTTCTCTCCCTGAAAATTCGGTTATTTGAGCGACAGCAAGTAGGCCGCAATCTGCTGCAGCTGTTCATCCGTCAAACTGGATGCATACCCTTCTGGCATGAACGACGTGCCATTGGCGGAGAACATCGCACCTGGCACGACATAGGCACTGGGGTGAGTAATGGATTCGCGAATGTAGCTCGCTGCGTCCTTGGCTTGGCCTTTGTAATCCGGAGCGGATATGACGTTTTCCGCCCGGGCGCCAATACCAGCCAGGCTGGGCCCCGCCATGGTGATGCCGGGCTCTGTGGAATGACAGGCCGTACATTGCGGTGATGCGGTGCGGAACAGGTTTTGGCCTTTGGCGCGATCGTCGTCATTTTCGTCGACGGGGGTCGTACCCAATACGGGTTGATCAACGGACGCGGCAACAGCTGCGGAAGTTATGCCACCGGTCACCATGATCGGGCGTGGCGGCCAGCCTTGATTGTCCACCTTGCTGACCCAGTCCAGGAATGCAATCAGGTCCGAGATTTCCTGATCCGACAAGTTTTGGGTCGGCATCAGTCGACGATGTTTCTGTTCATCGTAAAATTTCGACGGGTCTTTCATGTACGCCTTCAGATAGGCTTCACCCCGATGCTGGGTAATTTTGGTGAGATCCGGCGCGTAATAGGCGCCTTCACCAAACAGCGTGTGGCAATTGATGCAGTTGTATTTGTGCCAGACATCGGTGCCCGCTGTCACCGCGGGGGTAATGTTGTCTGCATTGGTGAGCTTGGGAAACTGGCGATGGCTGTCGAGTGTCAACCCGAGAAATGCCAGAGAGGCCACCACCGTCGAACCAATGGCGAAATTGCGTGCTTGTCGGTTATTCATGTTGAATGCCTGCTCAGACGCCGATGCCGCCCCAGTAGTGAATGGAAATACCGAACGCATACAGGATCGCGCCCGCCATTAACAACAGAATGACGAAGCTGAATAGTCTAAATGGTGTGTAGAACTTAGGTGATGACATGGTAGCCCTCCTTGGATGATCTCTCTCAATTCAACGTAATAATGTGCAGCTTGAGAATGTGTTGATTTTTTTTTATGAATCTGCTGTGTGGACGGGACAGGTGTGCACGGCAACGATCAGCGTGCCTCCGCCAGCGCCTTGCGCAATTTATCGATAAACTCAGCGTTGGGTTTCTCGCCGAGGTTGCTGGTTTTTGCGAGCACGCGGCCTTCTGCATCGAGCAGCGTGATCACGCTGCTGTGGTTGAATTCACCATCGTCGAGTTTACGGTATTGAACATTGAGCACCGCCGACAGCCCGCGCAGGTCGGTTGCGGCGGGTTGCGCCAGCGTCCAGCGTGTAAGATCGAGTTTGCGCTTTGACGCGAGTTCGGCCAGTGCCTGGGGTGTGTCGCGATCCGGGTCGAGGCTGATCAGCAGCACACGGAGGCGCGCGCGCTCACCGTCATCGAGCTGCGACTCAATGCGGCGCAGTTGCTCGATCAGCATAGGACAGACGTAGCCGCAACTGGCGTAGAACATTGCAGCGAGGCGCACATGCCCGGCCGATTCGGCGAACGTCTTCTGCACCCCGTTCTGATCGGTGAGCGTTGCGGCAACGCGATACACGGAATCGCCGGGCAATTCTGCGCCATGAGCGAGGCTCGACAGAGACAAGAGCGCAGCGACCAGAACAACGGTGAATGCGCGGAGACGTTCATTCATGGCTTGATTCACGGCGCGTTGCTCCGAGGCGGGCGTACACAGCGGAAACCCATGTTGCGCGTGGTGGCCTGTGCACTCATTGCACTTAGCATGGCGGTACGCATCAGGATGGCATAGTTGTCGCGGTCCGCAGCTGAGAGAGCGCCCGCACCACAGAAACGTAACGCGTCTGGATCGCCTTGTTCACGGCTGTCGGCCGAGATCATCAGTGCATTGAAATCGTCGACCCATTCCCACACCAGGCCGTGCAGGTCCTGCACGCCGTAGGCATTGGCGGGTGTTTTGCCAACGACCGGTAACGTTTGTCCGCCGGTGCGGCTGTACCAGCCGAGAATGCGTTCGCGCCAGGCCGGGTCTGCGCGCGCATCTTGGCGGGTTTCATCCGCGGCGGCGATGTATTCCCATTCCAGCCAGGTCGGCAAACGGCCACCCTGCGCGCCACAATAGGCGTTGGCGGCGAACCAGCTGACCCGTGTTACCGGCGCATCTTCACCGGCCGTTTCACCGACAGCATCAACTGCTTGCCAGTGCGTCAGGTATTCACTGTCGACGAAAATCGGGGGTGCGACGCCGCGGCGCCAATCTGGATACGCATTGACGAAGGCCAGAAATTCGCGGTTTGTCACTGGCCTTGTCTGCACCTCGAATGCTGCGATTGCGCTGCGGGTTTCGGCCTCTTCAAGTGCCAGCACCGATGTAAACTGGGCGGCAGGAATTGCCACCCAGTCTGTCGCTGCCGCGCTGAGCGGAGTAGCGAGCGCGATCAGCATGAGGGTACTACGCAACATCACAATGACCTCAGTGCGCAGCACCGCTGCCGCGTGGTGTGCTGGCCCGGACTTTCGCGACGGCGTCCTTGTCGATCGCGCTCGCGCCGCCATTCATTTGCTGCCGCACGAAGGTCAGGATGTTGGCGATTTCGTCATCGGTGAGTTGGCTCATCGGCGGCATGACGGAGTTGTAGTCCTGACCGTTGACCTTGACCGGCCCGGTGAGGC
>DATLII010000125.1:0-8767 GCA_035539495.1 Dongiaceae bacterium | reverse complement strand
GTCATCAAGGACAGCATCATGGTCATCCACCCGAAGGTAAAAGGCTTTATCTGCACCACGGCACATCCGGTGGGGTGCGCAGCCAACGTCAATGAACAAATTCGCTTCGTGCAGGCACAGGGCGCCATCGCCAACGCGCCCAAGCGGGTGCTGGTGATCGGTGCGTCCACCGGCTACGGCCTGGCATCGCGCATCACTGCGGCATTTGGTTGCGGCGCCGCTACCCTGGGCGTATTTTTCGAGCGGCCCGCTGGCGGCAAACGCACCGCTACCGCCGGCTGGTACAACAGCGTGGCGTTTCAGAATGCGGCGGAAAAAGCCGGTCTGTATTCGAAAAACATCAACGGCGATGCGTTCTCGAAAGAAGTGAAAGAGAAAGCCATCGAACTGATCAAAGCCGATCTGGGCCAGGTGGACTTGGTGGTGTACAGCCTGGCGTCACCGCGTCGCCAGCATCCCGACACCGGTGTAGTACATTCCTCCACGCTGAAACCCATCGGCAAACCGGTGACACAGACCGGCCTCGACACCGACCGCGAAATCATTAAATCCTTCACGCTGGAACCGGCGGTGCAGGAAGAAATCGACAACACCATCGCCGTCATGGGCGGCGACGACTGGGAACGCTGGTTGTGGGCCCTGAGCCAGGCTGGCGTGCTGGCACCGGCGTGCAAAACCACGGCGTACACCTATGTAGGCGAGAAGATCACCCGTGACATTTATTGGGACGGCACCATCGGCGCGGCGAAAAAAGATCTCGACCGGGCCGCCAGCGATCTGCGCAACAAGGATTTCGACGCCACCGTGTCCGTACTGAAGGCTGTCGTCACGCAATCCAGCGCCGCGATTCCGGTAATGCCGCTGTATCTGGCGCTGCTGTTCCGCGTGATGAAGCAGGACGGCTCCCACGAAGGCTGTATCGAACAGATTTACCGTCTGTTCAGCGAGTGCCTGTACCACACCGAACCGCGCCGGGATGCGGATGGCCGTAACCGGGTGGACGAAAAAGAAATTCGCGCCGAAATCCAGAGCGAGATTGAAAAGCTGTGGCCGTTGGTAACGACAGAGAATCTGAACGACATCAGCGATTTTCGCGGTTTCCGCGCCGACTTCCTGAAGCTGTTCGGCTTTGGCGTGGAAGGCGTGGATTATGACGCGGATGTGAACGCGGAAGTGTTGGTGAATAATCTGGTGGATATGACCCAGACTCAGTAATCACAGCAAACAAAAAAGCGCTGTAATCCTATTCGGGACTACAGCGCTTTTTTTGCGTCCAATTTTTTCTAACGCTCAGGCGGCAGGAATTAACCCGCCACCTTCTGCAATACCGCGCGGAAGCGTTTGCTGTATTGCGCACGCAATGCAGACGACGCCGGCCCTACCAAGCACCATTCCACCTGCAATTGCTCTACCCGTTCCGCATCGCTCAGCGCGCTGGCTTGGCGTTGCTGCAAACCGCTGGACAGCCGATTTACCTGTACTTCCATACGACGCTGCTGGTCTTCCTTCGGCGATTCGACGCCGGTGAGGATTTCCAGGCGGATACACAGGTCATGCAAGTGCGCGGCGTTGCGTGCCAGTTCTTCCGGATCGGGTTTGTCGCCACGCTGCAACCGTGACACGGCATTATCGTAACGGGACTGCAAACCGGCCTGCGCCGCCGCCGGCACATCACGATCGCTGCTCCATTCCGCCTCGGGCGCGGCGCCAAACAAATCGCCTTGTGAGGCGCTGATCAGCGTGTCTTCCAACTCATCACACAGGCTGGCACGGCGCCACAATTCCACCAGCGTCTCCTGCCGCTGCTGCGACTGAGCCCGGATCAACGCTTGCTGAAACTGGGCACAGACTGCTTTGAAACGCTTCTGCAGCACGTCCTGCTGTTCACGCGGAAACGGGCCCTGATCGGTAAAACGCTGACGCAGCTGCTGGTACTCCTGGCTCACACTGGCCAGATCCTGGAAATCGCTTTCCGCCAACTGCTCGATCTGTTCACACAGATGTTCGGCGTGCACCAGGTTCTGTTCCCGCTCTTTCTGCGCAGCGACACGTTGCTGGTCACGACGCTCGAAAACATTGTCGCAAGCAGCGCGGAAACGCTTCCACAAACGGGCATCGTCACGGCGTGACACCAGGCCCACGTCCTTCCACTGTTTCTGCAGCGTCTTCACCTGGTCGATGCTGTCGGTCGCTTCGCCCTGCGCCAATGCTTCGGCTTTCTCGATCAGTTGTTCACGGCGTACGCGATTGCGGTTGAATTCGTCCTGCAGTTTACCGCGCAACTGATCCAGCAATGCATTGAAGCGATCCTGCACCTGCTTGCCTTCCTTGCGTTCCACCGGCGTGTACAGGCGCCATTCATCTTTCGCGGTTTCGTAAACTTCATTCACCGCTTTCCAGTTGGCGTTGGCCCAATCGTACTGAGTCAGGTACAACTGCAGCTGATCGCAAATGCGCTGCCGTTCCGCCAGATTTTTCTGCCGCGCATTGGCCAGTTTGTCGAAATATTCACGACAAGGTTCGTAGGCTTTTTCAGCAGCGGCACTGAAGCGGTCCCACAATTCCTTGTTGCGGCCCTTGTCGGCTTCTCCCAGCGCACGCCATTCATCCTGCAGACGGCGGATCTTGTTCGACAGTGCCTGCGGCTCAATGGTCGTGCCTACCAAGGCTTCCATTTCGTGGCACAATTCTTCTTTTTTCGGCGTGGAGACAAAACCTTGCCAGTCGCGCAGCTCGTTCACCTGAATGGTAAGTTCGCGTAACTGCTTTTGATAACCAGTGGCGGTTTTGATCGGCAAGTGCTTTACCAGGTGACCGGCATCGCGCAACAAACGGTTGGCGGATTTGAGCTGGCCCTGTTCAATTTCTTTTTTCAGGTCGGCGAAGATGCCCTTGATGTTGCTGATCGCATCCTGCTCCAGACTTTTCGCTTTCTGCTGCAGTTTCTCGCAGTGATCCTGCGCCTGCTGCAACAGTTTCAGGGAATCGGGCCAAGCCAGTTCTTCCGGCCATTGCAAATCACCGCTGGCGTTATCGAGCAGCTTGCGCACTTCCCCCAGGTTCGACAGCGTGGATTCCTGCACATCCAATACGGTATTGGCAGCGCGGATAATGGAATCCTGCCGCTCCGCCAATTTGCGCACGGCTTCCAGCGCCCGCTGCAGCAAACCGTGAATCCGCAGGAAACGCTTGCGCTCATCCGCGGCGGGTTCCACGATACTGGCCGCTTCGTCCCAACGGATTTTTTGCGTGGAAAGCAGCGCCTGCAGCGCGGGAATATCGGACGGTTGCAACACGGCGTTGAAGCTGAGTTGTTTCACCGCTTCTTCCAGTTGCTCGCAGGCGGCCATGCGCTCGTGCAACGCATCGCGGCGGCGTTGTACTTCTTCCTGCTGACGATTCTGTTCGTTGTGAATGTCGTCCAGCGTCACCTTGCACAGGGTGAAGGCACGATTGAAACGCTGCACCGCTTCGTTGTCGGCATGGTGCTGCAGGCGGTGCCATTGTTTTTGCAGATGCTCCAGCTTCGGTGCATACAGGTTGTCGTACGGCAGCCGCGACAGCATTTCGATGCTCTGGCACAGCTCGCTGATCTGCTGTTCGATGCCGGCTTCCTGCTGCTGTTCATCGCGAATCAGGGCCAGCTTGTCTTTGCAAATACGCCAGACGCCTTTGTCCTTGCCCTTGCTGGCCTTGGTCACCCGCTCCAGCACCGCTTCGCTGTGCAGTTTCTGCGCCGCCGCCTGCCGCAATTGTGCCAGCGGCAGGTTCAGCGCCAAACCTTCCAGCACCGTTTCGTCCTGCAGCTGCGCCAGCACCGCCAAGCCCAAGGTGGCGTTCTGGGTTTGCTCCACGATTGCCACCAGCGCGGCAGCGTCCAATTCCTTCAGCATGCTATCCAGCGTGCTGTCGACGCCGGTGGCTGCCTGGGTCAATATCCCGATCAAATGTTCAATGGCGCGGTTGCGCACGGTGCCGTCTTTTTCCTGACGGATAAGAGTAATCAATTTATCCCGCTGCGGAATGCGCTTGAGCGCCGCCAACCGCACTTCGTTTTCCGAGTCTCGCTGCGCCATCAGCTCGATGATGTGCACATCGTTGGCGTCGTTGACGTTCAGGTTCTGCAGGGCCTGAATTCTTACCTGGGGTTTGGCGCTTTGCCATTTGGGCTTGAACAAATTTTTGAACATGGCGTCTCAGGATCGTTTGTGTTGGTAGGTCACAATGCTGTAAGCAATTGCGGAATCCGCCCCCGCGGGCACATCCTGGCGTTCGGTTTCCTGCCACTGGCTTTGATCCAGCGCTGGAAAAAACGCATCGCCTTCCGGCGACAGATGCACTTCGGTGACGTAGAGGGTATCAACCAGCGGCAATGCCAGGCGGTAAATTTCAGCCCCGCCAATCACCACCACTTCGTTACTGGAATCGGTCGTCAGCGCGCGCGCTTTGGTTAGTGCGTCTTGCAAAGAATGTGCAAGATGACAGTTGTCAGGCAGCGTCAGTTGCGTGCGACTAATTACGACATGGGGCCGACCGGGCAAAACGCGGCCCAGGGAGTCGAACGTTTTGCGTCCCATGACGATGGGTTTGCCCAGTGTGCGCGCCTTGAAATGTTTTAGGTCGGCAGGCAAATGCCAAGGCATCTGATTATTGCGGCCGATCACGTCGTTGTCGGCCTTGGCCACGATCAGCGAAATCATGCGGGCGAATCCTTCCGTTGTCGGTTCCGTGTAATCAGATCGCCACCGGCGCCTTGATGGCCGGGTGAGGATCATAATCCTGCAATTCGAAATCCGCGTAGGTGAAATCAAACAGGGAATTCACCGCTGGATTCAATTTCATGCGCGGCAGCGGACGCGGCTCGCGGCTGAGCTGCAGCTCCACCTGCTCCTGGTGGTTCGAATAGATATGCACGTCACCAAAAGTGTGCACAAAATCCCCCGGCTGCAGGCCGCACACTTGCGCCAGCATCAGTGTGAGCAGCGAGTACGACGCAATATTGAACGGCACCCCGAGAAACACATCACCGCTACGCTGATACAACTGGCAGGATAGTTTGCCTTCCACCACATAAAACTGGAACAGGCAGTGGCAGGGCGGCAGTGCCTGGCGGCCCGCAGCAGCGTTTTCCTTGGGCGACTTGCCAACGTCCGGCAACACTACCGGGTTCCAGGCCGACAGCACCAGGCGGCGCGAATCCGGATTACGTTTGATCTCATCCACCAGCTGCTGCAACTGGTCGACCACTTCACCGTTCGGGCCTTCCCAACTGCGCCATTGTTTGCCGTACACCGGGCCCAGTTCGCCATTTGCATCGGCCCACTCATCCCAAATGGATACGCCGTTCTCTTTCAAATAGGCGATGTTGGTATCGCCGCGAATGAACCAGAGCAATTCGTGAATGATGGATTTCAGGTGCACCTTCTTGGTGGTGACCAGCGGAAATCCTTCCGCCAGATTGAAACGCATCTGGTAGCCGAACAGGCTGACCGTGCCGGTGCCGGTGCGATCACTTTTGGTCACGCCGTTATCGCGAATGTGGCGCAGAAGATCGAGATACTGTTTCATGGAGTCGAAGGTGGCCTCAGATCTTGGAATTGGAATTCGTACTGGAATAGGCGGATTGCCGTCCATAGGCAAAATACAACAGAACCAGACCCACCGCGATCAACGGCAGCGACAGCAGCTGCCCCATGGTGAGCCAGTCGAACGCAACGAAGCCCAATTGCACATCAGGCTGACGCGCGAATTCCACCAGGAACCGGAACAAGCCGTAAAACAGGGCAAACATGCCCGACACCGCATAACGGGGCCGTGGTTTGCGCGAGAACAGCCACAGGATCGTGAACAGCGCCAGCCCTTCCAACGTAGCCTGGTACAGTTGTGACGGATGCCGTGCCAGATGGTCCACATGGGGAAACACCATGCCCCAGGGCAGATCCGTTGGGCGCCCCACCAGTTCACCGCCAATGAAATTGCCGATCCGGCCCAAACCCAGCCCGATGGGCACGATGGGTGCTCCAAAATCCAGCACATCCCAGTAGCTTTTTTTCATATTGCGGGCAAACAACCACACTGCAATCATCACACCCAACAAGCCGCCGTGGAACGACATGCCGCCGTGCCACACCTCGAATAGGGTAATCGGATTGTCGAGAAAGGCGCCGAAATTGTAGAACAGTACATAACCGACGCGACCGCCGAGGATAACCCCCAGGGCTCCGTAGAAGATCAGGTCGCTGACCTGCTCGGTAGTCCAGCCGGATTGGGGCTGCTTGGCGCGCCGGTTCAGCAGCATGAATCCGGAGACAAACCCGATCAGGTACATCAGGCCATACCAGCGGATGTCGACAGGTCCGATGGAAATGGCAACCGGATCGATCTTCGGGAACATCAGCATGCGGGGAAATCCTTGTTAGGTTCTGAAGCAGCGCAGCAGCGCTTGAGCAACCGGCGGGGAATGCCGACGCCCACAGGTGAACAGGGCCCATAGCTAGTAGCCCATTGCCCGTGGAAAGTCCGCTAGTTTACCACCAATGCCCCTGGACACCAGATGGGCGCGGCTTGTCCCCCATCCACCCCAGGTCATATCGGCCGGCACCCCAGATCCAGGCCGCGCCAGTGCGGGCGATCCGGCCGATTTCCAGCCACTTGCTGGCTTTCTAACTTTCTAACGCCACCACCTGCGGTCTCCCGGCCCAGGGTCTAGACTGAAAGCTCAGCCCCACGGACCGCGCGGCTCATGGCTCTCAACGGATTGCGACAGCGTTTAAGAAACGCCTCCGGCTTTTCCACGGAAGGAAAAGTGCTGGTGATCATCGCCCTTTTCATCCTGATTTCCCTGTTGCTGCAGTCCCTGATTTACCTGCAAGGCAGCGTGTTTGCCGGCGTGCGCTCCTATGTGCGCGGCGAAGGCCTGTGGGCCAAGGGCCAGAAAGACGCGGTGCTGTACCTGACCCGCTACTCCTACAGCCAGGACCCGGCGGATTTCCAGGCCTACGAACGTGCGGTTGGCATCACCCTGGGCGACCGTCAGGCCCGCCTGGCACTGCTGCAATCACCACCGGACATCAAATCAGCGCAAGCCGGCTTTTTGCAGGGCGGCAACGACCCCACCGACATTGATTCGCTAATCTGGTTTTTTCTGAATTTTCGTCAGATTACCTACATGCGTGATGCCGTCGATGTCTGGATCGAGGCCGATGCCAAGATCGACCAGTTGCTGGAAACAGCACAACAGTTGCGACGGGAAGTGGAAACAGATGGCAACCGCCCGGAACGCGTGAACAATTTGCGCGACCGCTTGCAATCACTGAACGACGAATTGCTGGAATTGGAAAACCGGTTTTCGAAAACCCTCGGCATCGGCGCGCGCTGGGTGCGCGTCACCACCTGGCGCATCAGCCTGGTTTTTCTGCTTCTGATTGTGAGCCTCGCATTTATCGTCAGTCGCCAGATCCTGCGTGGCATCGCGCAGGCCGAACATCAATTACTGACGAGCGAATCGCGCTTTCGCAGTCTATTGGAATCCGACACCATCGGCATCCTGTCCTGGCGCACGGATGGCACGATCGACGATGCAAACGACCACTTTCTCAACATGCTCGGCTTGAATGCGGATGATCTGCGCCAGGGCCGCATCAGCTGGCTGAAACTGACGCCGCCCCAATATCACGAACGCGACCAGCAAGCGGTGGCACAGCTGCTAGCCGAGGGGCGCTGCGATCCCTATGAAAAAGAGTTTCTGCACAAGGATGGCCATGCAGTACCAATTTATGTGGGCTCAGCGCTGCTGCAAGGCGAAAAAGACCAGGGTATTGCGTATGTGATGGATCTGAGCGAACGCAAACAGACAGAGGCCCAGTTGCGTCTGGCGGCAACCGTGTTCACCGCCAGTAACGACGGCGTGCTGATCATGGATTCCTTCATGAAAGTGATTTCCGCCAATCAGGCACTGTGCCGCATGACCGGATTCAATGAGGAAGAGCTGAAAAACAAATTGCCGCGGGCACTGCAATCGGTTTACACCACGCCACTACAGTACCGCGACATGCTGGATTCCCTTTATCGTCATGGTCATTGGGAAGGCGAGGTGGTGGATCGCAAAAAAAATGGCGCCGTGCTGCTGGTACGTGTCAGTCTGAGCAGCGTGCGCAAACCACAAGGTGAAGTGACGCATTATGTAGCGATTCTGTCCGACATCACCGAACGCAAGGCAGAGGAAGCGCAGCTACGCCATATCGCGCATCATGATGCCCTAACCGGTCTACCCAATCGCACCTTGTTCCATGATCGCATCGAACAGGTGATCAAACGCGCGGAACGCAGCCAGCACCATTTTGCAGTGGTGTTCCTCGACCTCAATGATTTCAAGCCGGTGAATGATCAATACGGCCATGAGGTGGGCGACAAATTACTGCAAACCGTAGCTGACCGCCTGATCCACGCTGTGCGGGGCTCCGATACTGTCACCCGTCTGGGCGGTGATGAATTCGTGCTATTGCTGGAGGACGTGGCCGACCGCGTCATGGTGGATTCGATCGTAACGAAAATTTTGGCGTCAGTCTGTGCCCCCTGGAGCGTGGACGGGGCGACATTGCAGATCAGCGCCAGCGTGGGCGTGGCGTTGTACCCCGAGGATGGCACCGACAAGGAAGCCCTGCTGCATCACGCCGACACCGTCATGTACAGCATGAAAAGGCAATCCCGCAGAGGTTCCAAAGAAAGCATCAATTAGTTAGCCGAGCCGTTCGCCAACCACTGCTTC
>DATLII010000124.1:0-10340 GCA_035539495.1 Dongiaceae bacterium | reverse complement strand
GTCTGACAGGGCACTGACCGACATCCGGTTCCGCACGCTGGGTTTCGTATTCCAGAATTATAATCTGGTGCCGGTACTAAGTGCCCTTGAAAATGTAATGCTGCCGTTGCAGATTCATGGCGTTCCTGAAAAGGAGGCGCGAACCAAAGCGGAAACGCTACTGGAAGCGGTAGGGTTAAGCCCGCAGCGAGATTCGCGGCCCGACAAGATGAGCGGCGGACAACGGCAACGGGTAGCGGTAGCACGCGCATTGGTAACCGATCCCCGGATCGTACTGGCCGATGAACCCACTGCAAACCTGGATTCGCGCACTAGTCAGGTCATTATCGACCTGATGCGCGATCTGAATAGATCCCGGGGCGTGACGTTTGTGTTTTCCACGCACGACCAACAGCTGTTGGATCATGTGGATCGACATATTCATCTGCGGGACGGAAAGATCACCGAAGACCGTAACAGCGCTTCGACACCAGCGAAAACCGTGTTGAAATTGTATAAACGGGCGGACGGAACGGAATCAACGTGAAGGCGAGTCTGATTTATCTGAAATTGGGATTGCGCAATATCCTGAAAAACAGGCGGCGCAGTCTCGTCACGCTGTTTTCACTGGCGGCGGGGTTCTCCGCCATTGCGCTGTTCACTGGTTATACATCTTATATGTATCAGGGCCTTTCGCTGTTCGCCATCAGCGGCGAAATGCTGGGCCATTTGACCATCGCCAAGAAAGGCTATGCGCTGGGTGCCCAAATGGATCCTGAGCGTTATTATTTTTCGCACGATGAGTTGGAGCGGCTTACCAAAGCCCTTGAAGCCGATTCCAATGTCGATTTCGTTTCTCCCCGCATCAGTATTCAAGGGTTGTTTTCCAACGGCACCGCGTCAGTGGTGTTTATTGGTGAAGGTATTGTGGCAGAGCATGTGAACAAAGTGCGGGCGGCCATTGCTGCGACGTCCGATTTGCCCATGCCGCCGCTGAAAATGAGTAATGATTCTTCGGCCGTCGTGGCATCAGATCTGGCTCGCATCATGGGTGTGAAACCGGGTGATACCGCCGTTCTATTCGCGTCGTCCCTGGCAGGCATGGCCAATGCGGTGGACATTGAGGTAGCCGACGTCGTCAACACCGGCGCCCAGGCTACCAATGACAAATATTTGCTAGTTCCTTTTCATCATGCGCAGTCATTATTGGATACCGATGGCGCGTCGCGGGTTCAGGTGATGCTAAAAGACCCGACCGAAATCGACTTGCATCGCACAGATGTTGCCAAGCGTTTGAGTGACGCGGGCCTGGATGTTGACGTGAACACCTGGATTGAAATGTCGAATTCCTACCAACCCATTCGCAATCTGTTCAACATGATTTTCCTGTTTATCTTCGGCATCGTGCTTACGATTTCCATTACCAGCGTTGTCAATACGATGGGCATGGTCGTGGTGGAGCGCACCCGTGAAATCGGCACGTTGCGCGCCCTGGGTATGCACCGTTCCCAAGTGATCAACTTGTTCTCAACCGAAGGCATGTTGCTGGCATTGCTAGGTGGCCTGATTGGCAGCGCTGTTTCGGTTGTGGTGGCCAATCTTGTAAATGGGCTGAACATGTCATACAAGCCGCCCAATTTTTCTGATCAAGTCCCGCTGCAGGTGGATATTCAAGCGCCGCAGTTGATGATGATCTTTGTATTCTTTTTGCTGCTGGGCACCTTGGCGGCGTTGATACCGGCGTGGAATGCGTCGAAGAGGAGAATCGTGGATGCCCTGGGCCACGTCTGATTTATCGTTATTGCGCACGCTACTGCTATTACTGACGCTAGGCCTGGGAAGCGTAGAAGTCCTGGCCGACTCACCGGATGCCGCCGCCATTCTGTCGTCCAGTGATAAAGCCCGTGGCGGCGGCCTGCCCGGCATCCAATGGCAAGTGAATGTGGAAACTGTCGAAACGGGTGGCGGAAAAGATCTCACCCAGGTGATGGTGAAATCAAACGGCGACGACAACATGATGGAGTTTCAGGCGCCGGTCAAAGCTCGCGGTCGCAAGGTGCTGATGCGGGGCAACAATATGTGGTTTTCATCGCCAACGGTCAGCAAGCCAGTGCCGATTTCGCCCAGGCAGAGACTCACCGGGCAGGCATCTTATGGCGACATCGCCGCCACCAATTATGTGAAGGATTATTCCGCGGAGATGGCGGGGAATGAAGTGGTGGATAGCGTGCCTTGTTATGTGCTGAATCTGACTGCAGCCAACAAATCCGTCACCTACGACAAAGTAAAATACTGGGTGGCACAGGATACTGGTTTGGGCATCAAGGCAGAGTTTTACACGATCTCCGGCAAGCACATCAAAACCGCGCGCTTCAAGTACGACAACCGGATCGAATCTGGCGATAAATCAATTCCCTTCGTCAGCGAAATGCAAATCGTCGATGCTCTGGCGAGCAATACGGTCACCACACTGGTCTATTCCGCCATCGAAGTCCGCAGCTTGTCGGCGCGGGATTTCCGGCTGAATTGACGCAGTCACCATGCCGGGACATCCGCGCCGCCACAACCGGATTTGCTTCGCTGCGCTGTTGGTGATGATGCCATTGCCGTATGCGCATGCGGAAGACGAACCGTCCTGCCTGGACAATGTGGTGGAGGCGGGGATCGACTGGGAATTCATTGCCTACGCGGAAAAGGCCGAGATCATGCAGGGATCGCTGAATCCAGGCAATCTCATCGCGGAGCTGCCCGAACAAAAGGAGTTATTGGAAGTGCGCCCCGATATCCGGTTCGAATGTGCTCCCTTTACGTTTGCGTTGTCGCCGCGGTTGCAGGCGTCGCGGCAAAAAGTCGAAGATTTTCTGCATCCGGATCCTGAAGCAGACTCCGATGATGACGCATTCGTCAATGCCGCGCTGGTGCGCGTGGATATCGGCACCATGTGGTCGTTGGAGGCTTCGCGTCAGGCGCTTTTGTGGGGCCCATCCCTCTTCTTTTCCCCCAGCAATCCGTTCTCCCGCGTCAACGGTCGCAACACGCCGTACGAAGAATTGAAAGGCAAGGACTTCGCGATTGTGCGGGCCTTTTTCGGCAGCTCCAGCGTGCTGTCGTTCTACGATAATTTTGCAGAAGGCGAAGCAGAAGATCCGATTTCAGACTTCGAACATACTTACGCGTTGACCTTCGAATACACTGATTTCGCCTGGACTGCGACTGGCCTGTATAGCCAAAGCGAAAGCGAACAAGCCTTCGGCGGATTTGGCCAGTACACCCTGAACGATTACATCGTGCTGTTTACCGATCTTGCCGTATCCAAAGTCGATGAAGACTGGCTGGCCGACACTTTTCCGGCCGCAGTGCAATCGGGCCTGATCGATATGGACCGTGACTGGCATGCTGGCATTACGCTGGGCGGCTCGTACTCGTTTACCGAGGGTTCCAATGTTTCTGCAGAATATTATTACAATGAAAATGGTTTGACGGATGTGCAAGCCGATGCACTACTCACAACAGGGCAACGTGTAGTCGACCAGCTGGAAAGTGGTGTCTTCACGCAGGACTTCGCCTCAGACACGAATGTGCTGGGCCAAGTCGTGGCATTACGACAAGCCGCCCTGCGTCAACATTATGTGGCCATGCAGTACAACAAAAACGACATCGCGGATCGCCTGGACGTGGTGTTGCGTTGGACGTATGGCGCCGCAGACGGTGGCAGCTTGGCTGTCGCTGATTTCAATACCACGGTCGGTGAAAATGGCCGTGTTTTTCTGACTTTGCTGGGTACCTTCGGCGATGACGAAGCGGAATTCCGGCAGTTTTATGACTACAGGGCGACCCTGGGGGCCAGTCTGACGTTTTGACGGCCTAACGTTTTCCAAATCATACAAGAAACGGATTATGAAAAAGTCAAAAATGGAAAAGTTCGACGGTTTGAAAGCGCGCCGTGTCAATCTTAAATTCACCGATGACATTCCCAAATACTGGGCCAACGGCGACCCCATGGTGTCCACCTTTTTTGCCGCTTTGTCCACCATCTTTCCGGACGGCGAGCGCTTCTTCATCCACTCGGTGCGCAATTATATCGACCAGGTGGAAGAGGGCGAGCTGAAGGATGCGATGCTGGGCTTCATTGGCCAGGAAGGCAGTCACAGCCGCACGCACCAGGCCTACAACGCCTGGCTGGGAAAACAGGGTTATCCGATCGGCCGCCTGACAGCGCAAACCAAGCATGCGCTGTTATGGTTCCGTCAAATTGCACCACCCAAGTTGCAGATTGCTTTTACCGCCGCCTTCGAACATTTCACAGCGATCCTGGGTGAGGCCACGATTGACGAGGTGCAGGAAATCCAGCGGGAAATGGAGAAGTGGCACCCGGTGATGCGCAAGGTCTGGGTATGGCATGGTATTGAAGAAAACGAACACAAAGCGGTCGCTTTCGATGTGCTGAAATTCGCAGGCGGCGGTTATGCTCTGCGAACTGCATGCCTAGTCGTGGTGTCGCTTTATATCTGGATTTATCTTTCCGGACTTACGATGTACTACCTGTACCTGGATCGCCAGTTGAAACCGTCGGTGCTATGGAATGGCATGAAAATATTCTGGGTCACCCCTGGTATTTTCCGGCGTATCGTTCCGTCCTGGCTCGACTACTTCAAGCCGGGCTTCCATCCCTGGCACCACGATAACAGAAAGCAGTTGGAAAAATTGGTAGCGCAGCTGGAGGCTGATGGCTTGTTTGACGCATTGAGCAAGGCTGCCTGATCTATCTCGGATTTATACCGGTAGCGATGAACCTAAGGGAGTAGCGTATGAATGCAGTACTGAAGTCACGGGAAATGTTGAAAGAAGTACAGATCGTACATGGCCGCGAATATTGCTGTTACATTAAAGGCAACTGCGGCTCAGATCGAATCGCTGACCTGGTATTTTTCAATGGCCTCTTCAGTGGGGCCAGTTCCTGGGCATATCAAACACGATTACCCGCTTTGCTCAAGAATTTCCGTCTGGTGATGTTCGACTATCCGTCACAAGGCGGATCATCCCCGGTAACCGAAGGAATGACGGCCTTTCACCTGCTGCAGGATATCTCACAATTGTTTGTGCAATTGGAAGTGAGAAATCCTTTGCTCATAGGCCATTCGGTCGGGGGCATGCTCGCTGGGGTGATGTCAGGACTGCATCCCACCGATCAATATTTGAAAACGCAGATTCAAGGGATGTTCGCGACCAATTGCGGTAACACTGTGCCAGGCCATACCAAAAATCTGTTCGATGACATCGAAACCAAGATGTTGGACATTCATCGTGCCGAACTGACGACGGATGGCGTTCGTAGCGCGATCAAGGATGTGTTCCGCGTTTTCGTACCGCAATCTCTTGACGCCGGCTATCAGGAAATGATGTTGCCATTTATGGAAGATCTGCTGGAGGGCTATGCGGATTATAACCACGATCCGCAGGCGGTCGCGCATCTGCTGCGCCTGCTGTCGGAGTGGGATATGCCAAACAAAGGCATGCTACCGTTCCTGGGGCAGGTTGTCTGTCCTGTGCAATTGGTAGCGGGTGCCAATGACAAGCTGTTCCCGCCACTCCAGGTAAAAGAAATGGCGGAATCCTTTCCCAACGCAGAATGCTTCACGGTAGCGAATGCAGGACACTCTGTCATGCTGGAGCAAAGTCGCGAATTCAATGAGCTGCTGCTGGCATTTGTAGGGCAGACATACGGCAGCGCCAGCATTGAAGCCAAGACCGTTCGGCGGCAGGCCTGACTGAGTTAACAAACAACTGGAACACACAGAATATTGAGGATGAACCATGAACGCCGTTTCAAAAACCGCTTACTTCTGTTGTGGGGTGCGCGCTGAGGATGCCCGTTCCGACAATCCGATTTGCGCGGATATCTATGCTGAGGATTTCATGCATTCCGAAGCCAAGGCTCTGTTCAGTCGCTTTTCTGACTCACCCAAGCAGAATGTCAGCAACGTGGTGCGGTCCCGCATTTTTCAGGATGAAATCGCACTGCGCTTGAAAACCGACAAAAACCTGCAGGTCGTCAATATCGGTGCGGGTTTTGACACCCGCGCTTTTCGTCTGGCGGGCGGCCGCTGGTTTGAAATCGATGAACCCGCCATTATTCAGGAAAAAGAAGCTCGTCTGCCGGCCAGCCGCTGTCCGAACCCGCTGGTTCGTATCGCGGTGGATTTCAGCAAAGGTGAGTTGGATAGCGCGCTGCAGCAATGCGATCCCAGTGCCAACACCCTGCTCGTAATCGAAGGTGTGTTCATGTACCTGGAAAAACCGCAGGTAGTGGAGTTACTGAAAACACTTTCGATCCGGTTGCCTCGCCACACATTACTGTGTGACCTGATGAACAGGACATTCTTCGAAAAACACATGGGCAAAACGTACCAGCGTATCCGGGAACTGGGTAGCGAGTTCAAACTGCTGGAACATCAACCGGAAATGCTGTTTCTGCATGCGGGCTACCAGCCGATGCGGGAACCGGTTTCCATCGTCGGCCGGGCGCGGGATTTCAAAGCCATTGCAATCCCCAATCTTTTGTTCAAAACGGCGTTGAAATCCCTGCGTGATGGGTACCGTCTGCATGTGTTCGAGACGGCAATGAATTGAGACTGACGGCATAAAGCGTGTTAGCAGGGGAGCGCCCGAGCCCCTGCTAATGCTATGACGCGACGGACTCTTGCTTGATCGTGCTTTCCTTAGTAGGAACTTCTTTAATCTGTTCTTCCTTGGCCAGACCTTCTTTAAGCGGGGCCTCTTTGACGCTGCGCTCTTTAACCTGACTCTCACGAAAGACAACGAGCCCAGGCACATCCTGTCTGCGAACGTTAGCAGGGAAAGTGCGGTTGGCGAATTGACCAAAGGTCGCCCGTGCAGCGTTCCGCCAAATAAAGCGGCAGAACACGTATTGCGATAAGAGGTCTGTTGCATTTCCCATGATGGGATTGTCGGCATCACCGCGGGCTGCCATGTTCAGCATCAGCAATTGCACCTTCACCCCGTGATCAAGGTTGGTGACAGGTTCCTTGGTCATAGTCATGAAGCCCATCTTGGAATAGATACGCGCGGATTTCAGCACCGACTGGACTGCGACGAAAGCCACATCGCGCGCCATGATGAATTCCACGGCACATATCAATAGGCCCGAAAATATCTCGGGCATCAAACGGAAATCCTCCGCCACGCAGAAGCGGCCCAGCTCAACGATGGAACCAATTTCGCGAATACGATCCAGACTGAAAGGTTGCGAGTGGCTGTCCTCAAAGGGCAGTGAGTTGGGCGGATTGTCGAACTGACAACTCAGCGTACCGACCAACTTGTCCTCATGGTACGCGGCAAAAAACAGCATGTGCGGCCAGAGTGGACGATCCATCTCCATTTTCTTGCGTACAATCTCTTCTTGAGACGTGCTGTGAAAGCTGTCACCTTCCACCAGTGTTGGCATCAACTCTTTCACATACAGGCGATACAGCGGTTCCAGCGCCTGCTCGGTATTAGCGATAAGAACGAAACGGAATTCCTCCATCTGTCGCTCTGCACTGGGTTCCCAGGCGGGGCCAAATCCTACCAATTGCATATAGCCATGGGCGACCAGCGCGCCAATCGCTAACAGTGGTGTAATCCAGACTGCAGCACCTGGCAATAGCAACCACATCAACGCAGAGACGCCGTAAATCTCAAGCCAGAGCGTGCTTTGCTGCTGGCGCAATACTGGAATGCCATCCACCTTGGCGTACAGCTCAGCGAATGGCCTCCGTTTCATCGAATGCACGAGATAAAATAAGAAGAGTGCGACCAAGGGAATGGCTCTTACAAATCCGGTGCTCGCCAGATTGGTCCAACTCAAAACGACGCAGACCAATCCACTGATCACCAGCACCCGATAGGACTCATCCTGAACATCCAGGCGTCGCTCGATCAGCCGCGCCCCGGTTGCGAAGACAATGCAAATAAGGGCCAGTGCAAAGGGCGTATCCCCGAACCAGGAGATTGCGAGCATCAGTCCACTCAGTTTCAGCGCGAGCAGTGAACTGGATGCCATTTCAAGAAAGTGCGAGTTTTGTAGCAGATTCCGTGCGCTCATATGTCTATCCCTACCAGGTTGATCAGTGCGCAATTGGTTCTAAAGTACTCATGCGATCGATTTTGATGCTATCACCACGCGACGACGTTGGCGCCAGCCCCGACTCATTTATGCAGGCTTTTTGCAGATTTTTTTGTGACGGGAAAGTCGCAGATCAAAAACGCCCAAAGGCCGCTTTCCAGATGCCAATAGCCAAATCAAGGCAACAAAAAAGCCGCTCCTGAATCAGTGAGCGGCTTTCTTTAGCGTCCGGCTTGATGATGCGATCAGACGGGACGGCGCTGATAGATCGGACGTTTTTCATGCACGTCGGCCTGATAGGTCACAGTAAAGTCTGACAGGCCTTTCAGCGCTTCCTGAATGCAACGGTCCGGCCGGGTATCAAAGGCATCGAAACCACAGCGCTGCAGGAAGAACAGCTGGTCCCGCAGAATGTCGCCGGTTGCACGCAGCTCGCCGGTGTAGCCAAAGCGCTCGCGCAGAATCCGCGCCAACGAATAGCCGCGGCCGTCGCGGAACGACGGAAAGTTGATCGCCACTACTGCCAGTTTGGACAGATCCTCAACGATATCTTCTGGCTCGGCATCACCGGGAACTTGCACCCCAACCAGGCCGTCATGGTTCAGCAGGCTGGCGCGGTGTTCCTTCCACAGCGGCAGGTCGACAATGATGTCGCCGCTGGCGGGCAGTTCTGCGGCATCCGTAATATAGGTGTAGTTGTCGGTCACCACATCACGATTGCGAATAATATTACGCGGCTGCATAGACTTTCTCCTTGAAGGGAGCCAGGCCGATCCGTTCAAAGGTCGACTGGAAATCTTCCCCTTCAACGCGCTTATCTACATACACATTGATGATCTTGGCGATCACGTCCGCCACATCAGCCTCGCCGAAGGAAGGGCCGACAATCTGGCCGATCTTGGCGTCAGTACCGGAGTTGCCACCCAGGGAAATCTGGTAGAACTCTTCACCTTTTTTATCGACACCCAGGATGCCGATGTTGCCGATATGGTGGTGGCCGCACGCATTCATGCAGCCGGAAATGTTCAGCTCGATTTCGCCCAGATCATAGAGATAATCCAAGTCGTCGAATTTACGCTGGATCTGTTCGGCAATCGGAATCGATTTGGCGTTGGCCAACGAGCAGAAATCACCGCCAGGGCAGCAGGTAATATCGGTGAGGTAACCGATATTCGCCGTAGCAAAGCCCAGCTTCGTCAGTTCCTGCCACAGCGTAAACAGCTGATCCTGACGTACATCCGCCAGCACCACGTTCTGATTGTGCGTGCTGCGCGCTTCGCCAAAGCTGTAAAGATCCGCCAGATCAGCGATGGCAAACAATTCTTCGGTGCTGACATCGCCCGGTGCTACCGCGGTAGCTTTCAGCGACAAAGACACCGCCATGTAGCCAGGCTTTTTATGTTCGGTACAATTGCGCTTCACCCAGTTGTCGAACGCGGCGGAATTTTTGCGGGCGTCCAGCAAGGCAGAAGGATTGTCTTGCAGTTGAGCGTAAGCCGGCTCGCGGAAAAAACCTTTCATGCGTTGCACTTCTGTTTTCGGCAAATCCATCACCGTGTCTTTCTTGTGCTGGAATTCCACTTCCACTTTTTCGCGGAATGCATCGATGCCCAGTGCTTTCACCAGGATCTTGATGCGTGCCTTGTATTTGTTGTCGCGACGGCCGTAACGGTTGTACACCCGCAGTATGGCTTCCAGATACGACAGCAAATAACGCGGCTCCAGGAAGCTGATAATTTCCTCGGCCACCATTGGAGTTCGACCCAAACCGCCACCCACCCAAACGGAGAAGCCGGTTTCGCCTTGTGCGTTCTTCACGATCTGCACGCCGATGTCGTGGAACTTGATAGCGGCCCGATCATCTGCTGCGGCATTCACCGCGATTTTGAATTTACGTGGCAGGAACGCGAATTCCGGATGGAAAGTGCTCCATTGCCGAATGATTTCACACCAGGGACGCGGATCTTCGATTTCGTCACGCGCCACGCCAGCAAACTGGTCAGTGGTGGTGTTGCGAATACAGTTGCCGCTGGTTTGAATGCCGTGCATTTGCACAGTCGCGAGTTTGGCAAGAATGTCCGGCACTTGGGCCAGGGCAGGCCAGTTGAACTGCACGTTCTGACGGGTGCTGAAATGGGCGTAACCCTTGTCGAAATCACGGGCGATTTCACCCAGCACACGCAATTGCTCGCTGCGCAGCAGGCCATAGGGCACAGCGATGCGCAGCATGGGCGCA
>DATLII010000123.1:0-9159 GCA_035539495.1 Dongiaceae bacterium | reverse complement strand
CATTTGCACCGTCCCAGTGACATTATCACCCGTTACGGTGGTGAAGAGTTCGCGATTCTGTTGCCGGACACCCCGCAGCAGGGCGCGGAAGTAGTGGCTGCTAGCCTGGTGCGTCAGGCGGAAAAACACGTGTATGTGTGGGATGGCCAGGTGTTCAATGTCACCATCAGTGTGGGCGTGCATTGCGCCGTAGCCGTGCAGGGCGAAAATCCGGAGTTGCTGGTGTCGCGCGCCGATGAAGCGTTGTATGTGGCCAAGCAGGGAGGCCGCAATCGGTGGGTGGCCTATTCGGAAATTTGTCAGAAGAATGAACGGGAAACGGATCGGCCGGTTGGCGCGGTGAAAATCGCGGAGTGAGGATGCTCAGGGGAGCGTCCGCCATTCCACCGCAAACTCTGCCAGTAATTTAAGATATTCATCCAGACTGATAAAACCCATGCAGGGCGCGGCGCCAGTGTTGCGAATGTCTCCCCGCGCCAGTTTCAGCGCCATCAGAATCGACGGCACGCACGGGATGTACATGCCGTCTCCGCGTTTTGCCAGCAAATCGAAACGAATGACTTTTGAATTTCCCCGCAGATCCAATCCGTTCAGTTCCATATAGAACCCGCTTTCTTCCGACCCGAACGGGTCCAGCCAGCGGGAAATGGACAGCAGATGCGGCGCCAACGGCTGCAACGAACGTAGCAGACCTAGTCGTACCAGCCACGACAGTGCGAACAAGATGCTGTGCACCAGCTTCAATTCCAACCCGGCCTGGAAGCGCAGATTTTTCAGCGTGGGATAGCGGGTGGGAAACAGCGTCAGGTCGGGAACGTCGCAGTTGCTCAACAGGCGGGAGCCCAAGCCGAAAAATGAGCGCAGGCGCAAATCCTGCCAGCCGTAAATATCGCTGGCTTTGCCGTCGATCTGGGTGGTGAAAGGTTTTCCGGCGTAGCTCAAGACTGCAGCGGTTGTGGCGAGGCCGCGGCCAGTTTTCTGTGCGGTGGAAATGGCATAGTCGGCGCTGTGCAGTTCAGAAAAATCCGCGAGATAATGATCGATGATGGCGCTGGTCAGTGTGGGCACGGAGCTGGCGCCGCTGCATACCAAAACCCCCGCTCTTCGCGCTGCTTCATCGAGTGCATATATACCGGCGACAAAATCGCGGCCGTCCGCCAGATCGATGTAATGGCAGCCCTGCCGGATGCAGGCCTGAGCAACATCATAACCCTGTGACTGAAATGGGCCCGACGTGTGGATCACAATAGCGGGCTTCTGTTCCCGCAGCACCGATTCCAGAGAGCGGTGAATATCTACTTCAACGGGCAGGATCGGATTGGCCGCAGGTAATTGCGCCGCCAGTGCTGCGGCCTTGCGATAATCACGGCCGCCGATCAACACCTGTACGTCGGCTTCCTGCGCCAGCCGACGCGCAATAAACTGCCCGAAATTGCCGTAGCCGCCGATGATCAGGATGCGTGGAATGCTTGGGTGCTGGATCACGATACGCTCGTAACCCTGAATTGACCGTGATAGCGATACAGTTGGCCGAATAGCGGATGAATCATGACGACATTCATCGCGAAGTTGTGGTCATCGAGGGCTATTTCTTCTGCTTCGCCTCGCCCGAGCAACCAGTGCAATGGGACCGGAATGAAGTGGCCGAACCAGTGCAGCGCGTAACCGCGGTGGTGCAATTTCACCTTGCCGTCCTCCCACGCATAACGCAAACACCAGCAGACGCCAAAGCGCATGATTTCCACCAGATCAGCGCCGTTGACCTGTAGCATGCGCGAACGGAATGCATAGGGCTTGCCTGGGAAATGGAAAACCCGATTGAAGTGAAAGGACTTGGAGTTTTCGTCACTCTCGAAATTCACGGTGACGGGCACCTGTGACGCGGTTTCCATCGGCACGGTACCCAGCAGGCGGTACAGCGGCGCCAGCAAGCGCAATACACTGCGGTGTTCCACATCCAGCAGGCCTACCACCACAACCTTGTCGCGGCTGTAAGGACGATTGGCGTAACGCTTTTGCATGACCGGTGGCAGCGTTGTCCAGGCGTCGCCGAAGACGGATTGGAATATGGGTTGGTTTTTCAGTTGCAGATTGTCGATCTTGGATTTGCCGCGTACGCGCAGCAACCAATTGCGTGTGCCGCGCATCCAGGGATACAGCAATGCCGAAATCCACGACGACCAGAACAGCAGACGGTTGAACCAGTTGAAAATACCTTGGGCATCGCCGTATTGCGCCATGAAACGCAGCGCCGTTTTGCCGTGATAAAACCGGTTGTTCTGGACGATGACCATGCCTTCGTCAAGGTCCAGGCCACGCTGATTCACCGTTTGTACCAATGGATGGTCAGCTTGGGTGCGCGCATCCAGCAGATGCAGTTCGCCAAACTCTCGCTTGATGCGCAAAGCCTGCGCGGCATATTGGCAGATGAGACATTCGCCGTCGTAGATGAACCAGATGCCGTCGTTGTCGTCACTCATGCGGGCTCCGTTGAGTCTTGCCGAGCCAGTACAGGTTCATGGGCGAGCTGTGTAAGCCCCGATGGCGTGGCCATTGGCCGATGATATCCTTAATGATAGGTCTGATAGTAGCCGGGCTGTCGTGGTGGGATCAATTAGGCTTTTCATTGCCCGAAAACGAAAAAGCCCCGCGAGTTGCGGGGCTTGTGTGGCATGTCGCTTCACGCGGGGTGTTACGAAAACAACCGCTGCAGAATGCCGGGTTTTTTCTGTCCATCCAGCGCCGCTTGCTGCGCGCTTTCCTGTTTCGCCTGATCGGCTTTGGCACCAAACACCGGCGTGCCGGAAAATTTGGAATCCATCACCGTCTTGCCCATCAACGTGCCCACCACCTTGCCGCCGATACGCTGGTCCTTGTCCACCTGAGCGGTGTAGGTCAACGTCATCGGTACCGGCTTGGTCAACTTGCACTTCCAGGTCAGGGTGTCGCCGTTTTCCACGCGGCCTTCCAGTACCTGCTGGTTGCCGTGTTCCTTGTTGATCACGTGACCTTTCACTGCGCTACCGCTGGATTTCAGCACCAGGGTGGAATGCTGGTCGCCCACCGGTGACTTGATGGTGATGTCCCACACATTGTCCACGCTGTCGATTTTCACGCCCACGATCGGCGTGTGCTCGCCCTGAGTGGCCGACATGTCCTGGAACATCTTGTATTCTTCTGCAGAGAAGCCCAGATTTTTCAAATCGTCGAAGGACGATTTCATCAGCTTCAGGTTCGACACATCGTCGGTCATCAGCTTGGCCATCTGGACTTCGACAGATTCCATCGTCGTGTCCACAGGAAGAGCATCGCTGGCAGCGAACACCACGCGGGTGAACTTGCCGCCGCCGATCGAGAAAATCTCGCGGGTGATGTTGCATTTTTCGTGACACAAATAAGCCACTACCGGCGCCAGTTTATCCGGCTGGAAATCACGTTCCAGGTGAGCACGGAATTCGCCGGGCGGTAGCAGGCTGGTCATGCGTGTAAAGGCCGCTGGCAGAATCGCGTTGATGGTGATGCCATAGCCTTCGCCCAGCAGGCCGGTGTTGCGGGTCAGGCCCAGCAGCGCGGCTTTCATAGTGGGGTAGGCGATCTGCGGCGCAAAGCCCAACAGCGAATCGGATGCGGTGTTGATGATGCGGCCGTATTTCTGTTTCACCATGTGCGGCCAGGCGGCGCGCATGGTGTTGAGTGCGCCCATCACATGCACGCCCATGTGCAGATCCATTTCCTTGCGGTCGACATCGGGAAACACGGCGGGGCTGGTAATGCCGGCGTTGTTGATGAGGATGTCCACGCGGCCCCAGTTTTTGATCGCGGTGGCGATCATGGCCTCGGCGCCTTTGTAATCGGATACGTCGCTGCCGTTGGGAACCGCTTTGCCTTTGCCGAGCGCGTTAATTTTTTTCGCGGCTTCTTCCGCAATTTTGGAATTGGGTTGGCCGTCATAGCCGAAGGTGTCGCCGCCCAGATCGTTGACCACGACATTGCAGCCTTTCTCGGCCAGGTATTTGGCATAAGCGAAGCCCAGTCCGCCCCCTGCGCCGGTGACGATGGCGACTTTCCCGGTGAAATCAAATGACATGTGCTTTCCCTCCCGTTCTTGTTGTAGTGCGTCTTGTTGCTGTATTGAGAACAATGGGTCAATAGTATACGATGTATACCAATAAAGACCAGCCCTGTGTGAACCAGGATTCGACTGGAATCCAAATCGTGGTCGCGCCTGCTTGTGGCCGCTGCTGGTAATCACAGGCATTTCAATCCCATCCCTGCTTTTTCCAACAACAAGAACGACGAGGGGAAAACGTTTATGCCTGATTTCAATCGCCCCCATCTGATTGCCGTTAACGGTATTGAGCTGGCGGTGTACGAGGCCATGCCGGCCACCAACGTGCACCGCTGGCCTTTGATCCTGTGCCATGGCATGCCAGAGCTGGCCTATTCCTGGCGCCACCAATTCGATGCATTAGTGGAAGCGGGTTTTCATGTGATTGCGCCGGATATGCGGGGCGCTGGTCGGTCACAGGTGTTGCCGCGCAAAGAGGATTACACCCTGCAGGCGCGGCTGGACGATATGTGCGGCCTGCTGGATCACTACGGTTACGAGAAAGGGATTTTCATCGGCCACGATTTCGGTGGCACCGTGGTGTGGGGAATGGGAATTTACCATCCGGATCGCGTGGCAGGGCTGTGCGCCTGTAATTCGCCGTTCGCCGACATGCCGATGAATCCGCTGGATCTGTACAACATGCTGTACGGTCCCACCAATTACTTCGCTTATTTTCAGACGCAGGCATGTGAGGACAAATTCAACGAAGATCCGGCGCGCACGTTCCGTTTTTATCTGCGTCGTGACACCGGCAATGGCACCAACCTGTCCCGCAGCCGCACGCATGATGCCGAGAGCATCGGCCACGTGCACTGGATTCACGATGATGAAAGCACCTGGCCCGGCGAAGTGTTATTGGATGAAAGCGAAATGGCGTTTTACGCCGATAGCTATCGTAAAACCGGGTTTGGCCCAGCGCTGAATTGGTATCGCTGTTTGCCGCTGGATTACGAGCACCAGAAAAAAGTGTTGCCTGATGGTCTGCCGAAAATCACCGCGCCCGTGCTGGCGGTGGGATCGGAGCTGGATTTCATCGCGTCCTATCACTTCTATGATCTGCTGGATAACTACTGCACCGACTGGGAGAAAACCTTGATTCCTAGCGCGGGTCACTGGACTCAGCAGGAAGCGCCGGAAGCGTTGAATCGCGTGTTGGTGGAATGGTTGCAGCGGCGTTTCGCTTAAGGAAGCGCTGAATAAGTACTGCGCATGTCGTTGTTGCGCTCATAACGTTATCCCGCGGTTTTCCTAGAAGCCTGCCAAACAGACGCCACATTGTCATAGTCGTCTCTACAAGCGGACAATTTGTGGCTGGCTGCGTTACACTCGCGCAGCCAGTCACTGATTTGGCTGCTTGCCGCAGCGGAGCCTCATGTCATTTTCTCCCGGCGCCTTTGGTGCGCGCCGTATCGTCTGTCTGACCGAAGAATTCACCGAAATCCTGTATCTGCTGGGCGAGGATCAGCGCATTGTCGGTATTTCCGGATTCACCGTGCGGCCGCCGCGGGCACGCAAGGAAAAGCCCAAAGTGTCGGCGTTCACCAGCGCGAAGATCGACAAAATACTGGAACTGAAACCGGATCTGGTGCTGGGCTTTTCCGATCTGCAGGCGGACATCGCGGCGCAGTTGATTCGCGCGGGGGTGACAGTCGCGATCTTTAATCAGCGCTCGGTAGCGGATATTTACGACACCATTTACCGCACCGGCGCATTGGTAGGCGCGGCACAAAAAGCCGAGACGCTGATTGCGCAATTGCAAGATGGCGTGGAGCAGGTACGTGTGGCAGCGCAAGATTTCCCACGCCGACCCCGCGTATTTTTCGAGGAGTGGCCGGAGCCTTCGATTTCGGCCATTCGCTGGGTATCGGAACTGATTACCATCGCGGGTGGTGAAGATTGTTTTGCAGAGTTGTCATTGGCGCCGGATGCCCGTTCCCGCATCATCGCTGATCCGCAGGAAATCGTACGGCGCGCGCCGGATATCATCATCGGTTCCTGGTGCGGTCGTAAATTCAGTGCGGAACAGGTGCGGCAGAGGCCAGGCTGGGAAAATGTGCCGGCAGTGCGACACCAGCAGTTGTTCGAAATTAAATCCCCCGACATTTTGCAGCCCGGCCCCGCGGCGCTCACCGACGGTTTGCGTCAACTGCATGCCATCATCGCGGCCTGGGTGCAGGGCTAACGCAACAGGCTCGCTCAAACATCACTGCGCTTTGCTTCTGTCATCTTCATTACCAGGATGTAACCCGCCAGCATCAGCGTAAACAGATTGGCGAGAATGATGGGCCAGCTGCCGATGCGCCAGCCATAGCAGAACCACAATGCCACGCCGCAACTGAAGATCAGGAACATGGCCAGGGACAGGTCCCGGGTGTGGCCGGTTTTCCACACGCGATGGGCCTGGGGTACGAAAGCGATGGTGGTGCAGAACGCGGCGACGTAGCCGATCAGTTCGGTCAGGTCAGTCATGATGGGTCCGACAAGGGCAGGGCAATGAGGTGGCCATAGTGCAAAGTTCCGGACGCGCTCGCAAGAGGTCGACCGGCACGATTTCCGCATGGTGACATTTGTTGCGATGACGCATACCCTTTCCCCAGTTGTTATTACTCATTGCCAAGGAACCCAGCGCCATGTCCACCGTTTGTTCCCGTTCGTCAGCCCCGTCTTCTTTATTGCGCCGCGTTGCGGTGGGAGCTTTGCTGCTGATAGGTGCGCCAGCGGCATTTGCGCACCCGGGGCATGGGGATATCCAGGGTTTTATCAGCGGTTTTGCCCATCCCTGGAACGGCCTGGATCATGTGCTGGCGATGTTGGCCGTGGGAATCTGGGCGGCGCAGATGGGTGGCCGTAAGTCGTGGGCACTGCCGCTGACATTTCCGCTGCTGATGTTAGCCGGTGGCGCGATGGGCATGAGTGGGCTGGGTCTGCCGGGTGTGGAGATTGGCATTGCCTTGTCGGCGTTGCTGCTGGGGGCATTGGTATTGCTGGCTGCGCGCCCCACGATGGGCTTCGCTGCGCCGTTGGTGGGCATTTTTGCGTTGTTCCATGGCCATGCTCACGGTGCTGAGCTGCCAGTGGGTGTTGACGCGCTGATGTATTGCGGGGGCTTTGTGCTGGCCACCGCGATGCTGCACGGACTTGGCTTGCTGCTGGGATCGCTGCACCGCTGGAAGTCGGGCGCGTTGGCACTGCGGGGCGCGGGCGGCGTGATCGCGGCGGCGGGCGCTACCTTGTTGGCCCAGATGTTTATCTAATGTGTTGTTCAGGCCGGCGGACGTGTTCCGCCGGCCTTTGCTGTCCACCTTCCCAATTCAGCATTTCACTGCATTCATTCCACCGCCATCGCTTCCGCCCGTTCCCACATTTGCAAAAAGGACTCGGCGGAATTCATAAAAATCCCCATCAGATCCTCTGGATCTTTCGCATCCAGCTGACGTAGATCCTCCACCCATTCCGCCATCATGCCGTAATTGGCGACACCCTCATTGGCATAGTCCCACGCACGATTACCGGCGGTGGGCTGAGTGAAACTGACTTTGCCATCCACTGATTGAAACGGGTAATGAATCTGCACGTCCGGTTCGCCGTCGGTTTGCGCGGTGACGCCCTGGATGTCGCTGCCCATGCCGACGCCGATGGGAAAGTTGAACGCGGCCATTTCTGCTTTGTACTGTTTCATCGCGGCGGCGTTATCGCTGGGGCGGTGATTGAACGGACTGATCTGGCCGCCCAGACGGAACAGACGCTGACGGATCTCGGGATTGCTCTCCATCCAGCTGTGGGATGACACCACGCCGCCGTACTGGCGTTGCTCCAGAATATCGAGTGTGTCCATTTGCGTGCCGTAACCCATATGATCCAGGTCGATGAGCATGCCCTTGTCGATCAGTCGGTTCACCAGATAACGGCCAGCGGGTTGCAGTGGCGTCAGGTTGCAGGCGTGGCTGTCGGGGTGCTGGAACTCGGTGTAGTCCGGCAGCGGTTCCAGTTTGCTGAAAAAGGCCAGGTCCAGAATGCTTTTCAACGCCGGGCCGATATTGGGCACTTGGGACAAATCGCCGATCAACCCGCGAAAATCCTGGTTGATGAATTCATCCATGCTCATCAAGTCGCCGGTGCCTTCGATGCCCGCCGGACAGGCGTCCAGTTCCCAGAAATTGCCGCCGATGGATTTGAACAGGTAGCCAAACGGATCCAGCATCTGCGTGACGCGGGGTGCGCGACTGGTGTTGAGTTTGCTGGCGAGATTCATCCAGGCGCCGGCCACGTCCCCTGCAGGACGAGTGCCGCCAAAGGCGTTGTCGAAACGGTGGATGGGAAATACCACGCGCACGCCCAGTTGATGCAGTTGCTCCAGTTGCTGGTCGATGTAGGCGGGGCCGCAGAAGGTGGCGCTGGCGTTGCAGTCAAATAAAGTGCCGTATTCCACGCCGGGCACTACCGCCAGTTTGTTCTGATTGATGATGGCGCGCGCCTGTGCAGCAGATGTCGCGACGCGAAGCCAACCCTTGCCGGGGCCACCTTCCTGCGCGTCGATGTAATCCTGCAGGGCGTACAGATACAGCGTCTGGTTTTCTACTTCCGAGCGGCTGCCGCAGTCGCCCTCAGCCCGCCCCGGTTTCATTAGCGACAGCAACTGGCAGAAGGTGGGGTTGCCGGTGACGTGGCTCACCATCAAGCGCAGCCCGCCCAGATAGGCCCGCTGTAGCCAGCGGTAATAGGCCTGCACATGGGTGCTGGTGTCGCGGCGTGGCCAGTAGGGGAAATCCGGGTAGCCAGCCGTGGCGTGTCCGCCGGCACCGCCACTGGCGCGTTGGCCTTCCAGCAGATCGAGCATGCCGTCGGTGCCGTGCAGGTGGGCGCAGTCTTTCAGCGCGTGTTCGATGCCCCAGGGATGGAACACGTCGCCCGCCATTGCCAACCCCGCCATAGCCTGCGGAAAGCCCAGGTGGGTATGCAGATCGACATAGCCTTTGACCGGCGCGGTGGGTTCGTGTGGCTCGTTGAAATCCTCCGCTACGTCCGCGTTCAGGGGGGCTTCGGGAAAG
>DATLII010000122.1:0-3567 GCA_035539495.1 Dongiaceae bacterium | reverse complement strand
GCGTGATTCGTGTCCAGGCTGGCCACATCGATCTCCACATTCACGCTGGAGTTTTCGATTTTGTCTTTATCCAATGTGAACTCGCCTTTGAATTTATCGAAACGGCCCAGCAGCCAGCTGAAGCCCAGGTGTTTGATTTTGAAATGGACAAAAGCATGTGCACCCTCGGTATCCAGTACGTATTTTTCAGGTGCAGCCTGCACGGGTGCAGTAACCAGCAAGGCGCCAGGCAGCAGCAGGGCCGAGGCCAGGGCGGTGATACGGACGGTTTTAAGTAAGGTTTTCATGGGTATGTCCTGTTTTTTTGGTTGAAGAAACCGGTTATTCCATTGTCCGGTCAGCAACATAGCACGACTTGAGATTCATTTGCATCCGGGCCACAGCATGCGTTTCATTGTCGTGTCGCGGTAATGGAAGTGATGCAATAGCGCGGCACCTGCATGACCCAGGATTAAAACGCCCATGGCATAGGCAATCCAGCGATGAGCGTCGCCCAGTAGCGTCGTTGTTTCCGGCGAAAGCGTGCCCAGTGCAGGCAATTCCAATCCCCAGAGCAGCGCAATGGATTGGCCTTTCGCAGTGGTGATGGCGTAGCCCGTTGCAGCCAATGCCAGCAACGCCAGGTATAAGGTGACATGCGCCAGATAGGCTGCTTGTCGCTGCCAGTGCTGAAGCGCGAGCACTGCCGGTTTCGGATTGGTTGCCAGCCAGGCCAGCCGTAGCAACGTCACCAACAATGTGGCGACACCCACCAATTTATGCCAGTGAGGCAAGCGGTGATAAAGCGGATCATAGTAAGTCAGCGTCACCATGTAGATGCCGCTGCCCAGCAAAAACATCACCGGCGGCAACGTCACCCAATGCAGCACAATGCTGATCCAGCCGTAACCTTGAGTGGTGTTGCGCCATTGTGTCTGCATCATTGCCTCAGTGCCTATTCCCTGTTCGATCTGACCGGTGCTTGCAGCACAGGTTCAATGACACACAAGCATGGACAATGGGAATAAAAACGCAAACCGCCGGACCTGTTCGGGTTCCGGCGGTGGAGACAACAGCGAAGCTGTGTGCAGGAGATTTTTTAAAGCGTGCGTGTCAGGTGCTGGCCAGCAATACATCCTGCGGCGCACTGCTGCGTTGATGCGCAGTGAATTGGAAGTAGAGGAAACCCAGCGCCAGGAAGCCAGAGAAGACGCAGGCGATTAAGAAGTTGTAATACACCATCGCCGCCAGACACAGCAGCGACAGGCCCAATGCTACAGCCGGTGCGAACGGATACAGCGGCGCTTTGAAACTGCGTTCCAGCGTCGGCGCGACGGTGCGCAAACGGAACAGGCTCAGCATGCTCATCACATACATCACCAGCGCGCCGAACACCGACATGGTGATCATCGCCGCAGTCAGCGACATCCCATTCAGATTGATCAGGCTGTCGCTGTAAATAGCAGCGATGCCGACTACGCCACCACCGATGATGGCACGGTGCGGCGTGCGGAAGCGCGGATGCACTTTGGCGAAATATGCGGGAAGGAAACCAGCGCGAGCCAAAGCGAACAATTGCCGCGAATAACCCAGAATGATGCCGTGGAAGGATGCCACCAAACCGAACAGGCCGATCCACACCAGCATGTGCAGCCAGCCGCTGTCATCACCCACCACGGTTTTCATCGCTTGCGGCAGCGGATCGTTCAGATTCGACAGCGCTTTCCAATCGCCCACGCCGCCCGCGAAAATCATCACACCCAGAGCCAACACCACCAGGGTCAGAATACCGCCGACATACGCTACTGGAATGGTCTGCTTGGGATCTTTCGCTTCTTCCGCTGCCATCGCGGCACCTTCAATCGCCAGGAAAAACCAGATCGCAAACGGAATTGCCGCGAACATACCACCGATGGCGGCCATTTCAAACGTATCGGAACCGGCCCAACCATTCAGCGCAAAATTGGCGAAGGAAAAGCCCGGTGACACCACACCCATGAATACCAGCAGCTCCAGAATGGCCAGCACCGTCACCACCAGTTCGAAGGTGGCTGCGATATGCACGCCGACGATATTCAGCGACATGAAGATCAGGTACGCACCCACGGCGATTAGTTTGGGATCCAGCGCGGGAAATTGCACATTCAGGTAAGCACCAATCGCCATCGCAATTGCGGGTGGTGCGAATACGAATTCAATCAGCGTCGCCAGACCTGCCAGCAAACCGGCTTTGTCACCGAAGGCGCGTCGACTGTAGGCAAAAGGTCCACCCGCATGGGGAATGGCGCAGGTCAGTTCGGTGTAGCTGAAAATAAACGCGGTATAGAGTGTGGCGACCACCAGTGTTGTGATCAGAAAGCCCAGCGTTCCCGCTGCGCCCCAACCATAACTCCATCCGAAATATTCGCCGGATATCACCAGCCCTACTGCAATGCCCCATAAATGCAGCTTACCCAGGGTGGGTTTCAATTGTGCTTGCATGACGCATTCTCCCATCAGACGTTAGGAATGGTGGAAAACTCATCAGCAGAATGCGTGCCAGCGCTAGAAATGCAGTTGAATTAGACAAAAAGCCGGAAAATTTAGCGCTTTTGCACCATTGCGTGCCCGTTGCCGGTGCGCGAAAAAGTCGGGCTGCCTTGCGTGAGAGCAACGGCAGCCCGGAATGCGCGACGACTTTTCAGGTGCAGATTATTGCCAGAGCCGGGGGCCTGCTCTCATCCATTCCGTCAGGAAAATTGGCAATGACCGCACGCGACCCGGGCGTTGTTCATCCAATTGCGACAGCCGTGCCGGCGCGTCAAACCAGCGCGTGCGAGGCCACACATGGTGCACGCGATGCAGATTGCGATTCAGCATCAGATGTGACAACCAAACCGGGATGCGAATATCGTAAGACACCGTGGCCACGTCAACGCGCTCACCTTCAGAACGAATCGGCGCGCCATAATGCTCAGCTTGACTGAAAAAGAAATCCATCCAGGCAAACAGACAGAATGGCACCAGATACACGGCGATAAACACTGAAGGGAAAGCGATGGCTAACGAAGCCAAAGCAGCCATCACCAGCAGCACGATCCATCGACAGCGCTGCCACTCCCGCCGCCGTTCCGCAGTCACATAACGATCCGCCAACTGATTGATACTGAAGGCCACCCACGCCTGCGCGATGGGCGCCCCCAATGCGGACCAGCGAGTATGAGGGCTATGTGCATACAGCAATCCCTCGGGATCGGCCTGATCGCAAGTATGGCGATGGTGTACCAGATGAAAATAGCGATAGGTCACCATGTTGTAACCAATCAACGCGCCCGCCAACGTGCCGAGTATTTCGTTCCCCGTACGCCCAGTGACAAAATTGCGATGCACCGCCTGATGCAGCAATTCCAGCAATCCCATAAAGAAGAATCCCTGTATCACCATCAGCGGCACCGACCACCCGACATTGCCGCTGAGCACGCAAACCGTAATCGCAACACTGTTGGCAACGAAACCACTCACATAGAGATAGCTGGGTGCGTCGCGTTTTGATGGCGCCGGTTCCTTCAATAATGGTCTGGCTCGTTGAGTGGCAGTGTTTGGATTCAG
>DATLII010000121.1:0-3191 GCA_035539495.1 Dongiaceae bacterium | reverse complement strand
ATCAACATGGGGTAGCCTTGATGCAATCGTAAAACACCGTGGTAAATGCGATTGTGCATGGTCCACTGGGCCAGGCCATCCAGGCCGACAGTTTGCAACGCATCTATCAATGTCGAATAGGTGTTGGTGTCACCGTCTGGCCCCAGAAAATAGGGCCGGTCGTACCAACGATGATCGAGCGTCTGCGCGGGCAGGAAGGTGGCTATTGTTATTTCGCGCGACGATTCCGGTGCCAGGGAATTCAGCTCATCTTTATTCAGCAGCACAAGATTTCCGTCGTCGGTGACGAACGCTTTCAATGCTTCTTGATATGCGATGGCTTTGCCAGTATCGGGATTCATCATGCGCTGGACCACCGGCGAATGATCCTTGCGATGCAGCAGGCGGAAGTGCACACGTTTTTCTTCCAGAGCAGAATAAAGTTTCACGGGAATGTCGACGTCTGCGAAGCGGATTCGTCCTTTCCAAAGCGCACGTTTAGCCATATTTTTTCTCCGCACTCTTGGTCAGTTTGTCCAGCAGGGATTGATCCAATGATCGGCGGGCCTTGTCGAAACCGCGCCACGGGTCCTGTTTCAATGCCGTCAAACGTCGTTGCAGATTCATCAGGGTGTAGCGATCAGGGCGCATGGCCTCATTCAATTCCGTCCAGCGAATAGGCACTGCGACCGGAGCACCTTCCCGCGCACGCACGGAATAGGACGCCACGGCCGTACTACCGCGCCCATTGCGCAGATAATCGATAAAAACACGATTCTTGCGTTTGGCTTTCGACATTACTGACGTCAGTCGCTGTGGATTTTGCGTAGCCATGAACTCCGCAACGGTTTTGCTGAAGAGTTTAACGTCATCCCAACTTTGATCGGGCACCAGCGGGGTTACCAGATGCAGGCCTTTGCCACCGGTAGTGCGAAGAAATACGCTCAGGCCGATCGTTTCCAGCAAATCCTTCAATGCGCGGGCGGTGTCGATAATGGTCTTCCATGATACGCCGGGGGAGGGATCGAGGTCGAAAATCATCTGGTCGGGGCTTTCTACATCCTCTACTTTGCAACCCCAGGGATGGAATTCAACCACGCCGAACTGCACCAACTCCGCCAGATGCTCGACCGACTGAACATAGGCATATTGTTTGGGCTGGCCGGTCGATCCGGCAATGTTAACGCGGGGAATCGCTTTGCCAATGGCTTTGTCTAAATGCTTCTGCACGAAACAGGCATCGCCAATGGATTCCTGACAACGCAGCAGCGCCAATGGCCGATCAGCAAGATATGGCAGCATCCATTCGGCAACGTCAATGTAGTATTCCACTAACGCCTGTTTCGTAATGCCGTTGCCTGGAAACACCACGCGGTGGGGATGCGTGATGGTCTGGCCGCCCAAGGTCACTTTATTTTGAGTGGTTTTCTTTGCTGGTACGGACGCATCCGAAATCTTTTTATGCGTGTTGAACGCAATGTCCTCGGCATTACGATCCTCGCGCAGGCCTCGAAATACCGGATGCCGCAAGCGACTGTCACGGGTACGCTCCGTGAATTCCACGTCGATGACCAGTTCCGGCGTCACCCAGGATACCTGTTTTGCATCAGGCACGGTGTCGACAAAGGGAGAGGTCTTTCGCGCAAGCCCGTCCAGTGTTTTCTTCAGGGATCGCAAATCGGCGCTGCTGAAACCAGCACCCACGCGGCCGCTGTAACGCAGTTCGCCCTTGTGATAGGCGCCCAGCAATAGGGAACCGAAGCCGCTGCGCTGGCCTTCCGGTGGCGTATATCCGCCTACCACGAACTCTTCATGTGTAGAGCATTTCACTTTTACCCACTGTTTGGAGCGGCCACTGCTATAAGTGCCATCCACTTTTTTACAGATAATCCCTTCAAGGCTCAACTGGCAAACCTGCTCATGAAAGTCGGTGCCCCGACCTTGCAAATGTTCGCAGTAACGAACGGCATCTGTGTTGACAAACGAAAATGCACGCAGTGTTGATTCCAGCAGCTGTTTGCGTTCGATCAGGGGGGCACCCCGTAAGTCATAACCATCCAGATACAACAGATCGAAACAATAGAAATTCAGCTCGCCGGTTTTTTTGGCGCTGATGGCTTCCTGCAGCAAGCGGAAACTGGACGAACCGTCTGGTGCCAGCTTTACCAGCTCGCCATCAAGAATGGCTTTTGTCGGGGAGAAGCGGGCGAGGTGCCGTAATAATGCCGGAAACCGATGGCTCCAATCATGGCCGTTGCGTGTGTACAGATGAATGTCATCACCATCTATGTAGGCCAGTAGGCGGTAGCCATCGTATTTCAACTCGTGCAGCCATTGTTGACCTTGCGGCACTTCGGCAACCAGTGTGGCCAGTTGCGGCGCGAACGGAGCCGGCATGGACGCTTTGCGGGCGCCGGAAAGTGACTTTGGATTAGGCCGTTTGGTTTTCTGAGTCTGCTTTTGCAGCATCCACTGATTGTCGCGATCTGCAGCGATTTCTTCCATGGTGCGGCCGCTGGCGATACTGATGTCCTGGGGATTCATTTTTTGCGGTGGATGATCACTGCGTTTGATCAGCAACCATTGGTTGTCCGCGCCTTTGCTGCCGCTGCGCTTTTTCATTTTCACCAGCGACCAGGCGCCATGCAGCTGACGGCCCTCCAGCACAAAATCCAGATGATCCGCTGAATCCTTGCCATTGAGATGCCAGCTTCCCGCATCCCACAACATTACGGTGCCGCCACCATATTGATGCTTGGGAATCACGCCTTCGAAGCCACCGTATTCCAACGGATGATCTTCCACTTCCACCGCCAACCGTTTTTCGCCGGCTTGCAGGCTGGGGCCTTTTGGCAATGCCCAACTGCGTAATACACCGTCCTGTTCCAGACGCAAATCGAAATGATCATGGCTGGCCGCATGCTTGTGCATGACATAGAGGCAACCTTGGCTGACAGCGTTAGCTGCACCGGCCGGCTCCAGAGTTTTGCGGAAATCCCGTTTGCGGTGATATTCCTTCAGCTTTTCCATAACATTTCGGGCGCATAAAAAATGGAACACTCCATACAAACTGCGACCCGAATTGTGCGGTTCCGTTCATTCAGGGCAATTTCGAGGAAATTCGATTGGAAATCCCGGGTGATGCTGAAGCGCTGGCGTTGACGGTGATTTAAAAATACGGACTTAGGAAGGTAATTGCACAAACTCAGCTT
>DATLII010000120.1:0-2802 GCA_035539495.1 Dongiaceae bacterium | reverse complement strand
ACCACATGCAATTGGTCGCTGTGATAATTGCCAGCGCGATCCAGCCAGGTTTCGTCATACAGATAACGAACATCCACGACCAGGGTGTCGCCTTCCCACTTGCCGCGGGAATCGCCCAGCCACCAATCATTGGGATCATCCGGGTGATCGGTATTGTTGGTGTGAATGGTGCGCACCTGATGACCGAACTGATGCACCAGAATCAGATCCCGTGGTTGTTGAAAAATCTGAAACGGCTCCGGGTAATACACGCTGCGCGGCACGCCCAGGGTGAAGCACTTCAGACGCGGATCGTCGGTAAGACGGGCATCGAAATTATCCTTCTTGCGTTGCAGTGCCTGCGGCAGATAGGGAATTACACCATCGCCTTCGATAACGCCTGCGCCGGGCGGTGCATCCTTACGTGCGGAATGCGGTTCAAGATCGTAGTCAGCCGCGCTGGTGGTCTGCCAGATGCCGGAGAAATCCGGCTTGCCATTGGACAAACGCGGAATGTCATTCGCGGTTGCGGCCAATACGGGTGCGCTGATTGTCAATGTCGAAGCCAGCAACACCGAACCAGCCAGTGCCAGTAACCCAGCGTGACGGCGCGACTGAGCCGCTGCTTTTTGCACGAACGAATGCGTGAACAAATCCATCATGTAGCCAATCATTTAACTACAGCCCCTCACCGTCTGCCTGCTGGCGCATCTTGCGCGCCACCAGTTTGGAAGGAACGTCCATCCGGCAAAGTAACCGTCACGGCATAACCGAAGGGTTTACCGTTTTTCGATTTGTAGCCGTTGACTGCGACCTCGGTTCCGACGGGTAAGGTGGATTTTGTCAGTCCTTTTTCCTTGAGCGCGAAAGGTGCGCCAAATTCAAAACCCCAATTAACGATACTGCCATCAGGCTGTTTTACATCGAGAAACAACCAGCTATGCGGATTCACCCAGCGGGCCTTGGTAACCGCGCCTTTGAGTTGAATCGGCTGGTTGCCATCGAATTCTGCCGCGAAGGCGTGATGAGCATTCACAGAAGTGCTGGCACCCGCAGTGGCAGCAATCAATCCTGCCAACAACCAAGGTTTAAACCGGCGGGTTGCAAAAACCACTTCAGACATCGTGTTTCTCCGTAAGATTGCGATTTCAGATGCAATAGCAAGCCCCATACCATTTGCGTGTTTTTCCGCTACAACAGGGCTGCAAGCAACCAATAGGGCGCATTCAGGTCGGTTTTCTGTACAAAACCGGGGGCATATTCACGAGGCTGGATTGCTAAGCAGGATTGCTCATAACGTCACTGCCCTGTGTGCTGCTGACGCAGCAGCATTACCCGATTGACTGCCTGCTCAGCAGCATGTCATCAGCATGCAAAAGTACGGGCGAAAAAAAGGCGTGACGGTAGGAGCATCCGTCACGCCTGTAGTTGAAGGAATTATTGCGAGGCGTTTTACACGAAATATTTGTTTTACTATTCGTTACTTAGCAGCAACCGGCGCTGCCGGATGCGTTGTTCCCGGATACCAGAACGCGGTATGGCAGCCCTCACACGCATGTTCGATTTCACCGCCCGCTTTTTCCAGCGCGACATGATCCTTGGCGTCGATAGCCACCAGTGTGCGTTCGGTGGCTGAGCGTAACGCCTGCACATGCGCGGCATACGCGTCGTATTGATCATTGATGGCGCGGGCAATCTCGTCGGCGTTATTAACACCCTCAACATCGGTATCGCTGACCGTTTCACCAGGATTGACGATGTTGCGCCCCTTGATCAGCAGCAGGTTAGTGGCCTCCACCAGTCGTAGCGCGTGACCGCGCACCTCTGCCCATTCTTCATCGGTCTGCGGTGCATGTTCCACTACGCCTTCTGCGCTCACTTCAACGCTGACCGATTCCCAGAGCGGATCCACCGCGGGGTCAATAATGCCCGTCATCACGGCATGCAAACTGGCGATCGGTTTTTGCTGAAACGGCGATGGTTGGTTTTCCTGACAACTGCTCAGCAACAGGCCACTGGCCGCAATCAACAGATATTTGAATAACAGATCCGACTTCAACACTTCACCTCAACACCCAGCACAACATGATCAAACGAATCCGATGGCGCGGCCGGCGAAACCGGTCGCAAACCACAATGTCACGATTGCCAATGCGGCAACTTTGGCGCGACCCGATGGCGCGCCCTGCTCCGACAATCCTTTTTTCAACACAATCCAGCTCGCCAATGCCGCCGACAACAGCAATATCATTTTCACCGGCATGGCTTTATTGGTGAAGTAATGCGTCGCGCTGGTCGCAAACAACGCGGCGCCGCTGACGCTGGCCAGAATCAGGCCATACAACATTGCGCGATATAAACCACGCACCTGTTGCGCCTGACCTTCCACCACCCATAAAGCACCGAAGGCATTCAGCACCAGCAACAAGGCGGCCGTCAGCAACAGCAGAAATCCGCCGATATGCAGCAACTGAAACAGCACCACGAACGAGGAATCAACGCCGAGAAAAAACTGGCCGACATCGCTGGCCTCAAACGCATGCACGTAATCCAATGCGCTCATATGCCCGCCTACACCGGTGAACCGGGAAAGTATGCAATCAAGCGGCCGGTTACGATCACCAGCGCCCACAGCGTCAGGGAAAAAATTCCCGCCAGGCGCGCGTGCCGTGCCCACGAACCGGATTCCGCGCTGTTATTACTTCGCACCACAGTGAATTCAAACCAGAGCGCGTTCAACGCGGCCAATCCCATGAACACCAGCTTGGCCAAAAACGCCGGGCTGGTGATATGGGACACGGCCGACGTGGCGAACAGCACCAG
>DATLII010000119.1:0-5916 GCA_035539495.1 Dongiaceae bacterium | reverse complement strand
ATCGAATACACCCACGGCCCGAAAATTCCCATCGCGGCCAAATGGAAAGCGGGTCAGGACTTGTCAGTGCGTATCCTGTTTGAAGATTTGAACCAGACGCTGCACCGGGAAAGTTTTGAAGGTACCTGGTCCTGGTACCGTTTGCTGGATGCGTCCAGCCTGCGCAAGGTGGATCCGAACCGCTACACCGTGACCATCATGAAGGACACCCGTCGCGCTGATTACCAATTGGAAGCGGATACCCGCGCCAGTGGCCTCGATTTGGGTCTGCTGCGCAGTTACCGCTGCCCGGACAAACTGTAACGGATCGCGTATGAGCAGCAATAGCGTTCCTCGTTGCGGATTCTTCGGTAAATTGCCGGGCTATGGCGATTTCATTGAGCGCAACCTGCCCCGCAGCTTCATCGAGCAGTGGGACACCTGGTTGCAGCAAGGCATGGCCGGCAGTCGGCAGGCGTTGGGCGAACAGTGGTTGGACCAGTATCTGACCATGCCGATCTGGCGTTTCGCGCTGTCGTCGGGTTGTACCGATGGCAGTGCCTGGCTGGGCATTTTGCTACCCAGTGTGGACCGGGTAGGCCGCTATTTTCCGTTGACGTTGGCGCAGGTATTGCCACCGGTTACCGCTCTCACTCCCGCTCTATTGGACAACGCCGCCTGGTTCGAACGGCTGGAAAGCATCGGCCTGGCCTGCTTGCAGGAAACGCCGACGGTGGAAGCGGTAACCGAAGTACTCGACAACCTGCCACCACCCCGCCACAGCCGCTGGCATGCGCCAATAGGCAGTAGCCCGGCACCGGGCTTGTGCGTCACTTTACACAACGCTGACCCGTCCACCGCCAGCGGTGACATGTCACAACGTACAGGCCTGGTGTTACTGGAAACGTTACTGCGGCAAAAACAGGCCAGTTTCAGTCTGTGGAGTGCCGGACAGATTCTACTCAACAGCGAACACCTGCCAGATCCACGTGGATTTGCAGCTCTGTTGAGTGGAGAGTGGAATATTCACGGTTGGCAGCAAACGCACTGGAATGAACCTTGCTGACCCGTAAGACCATGCAGAAGCGCGCCCGGCCAATTGCGCGATTGCATCGGAAACCTTGGCTAGACTTGAATAAAAAGTAAGGGAATCAACATGACAGCCATCGATATCACAGCACTTACCCAGCCGGTTTCCGAAGCACAACCCTGCGGCAGCGACATTCGCGAAGACGCTTCCGCCACCTCCAATTACTACCGCATTAAAGACGCCCGCAACGCTGCCCGCGCCGCTGAACGGGCCAGCCTGTTCGATCCCGATGCCGCTGCCGGCATTCTCAAGGAATGGCGACCGATCCTGGATCTGGCACCCTCGATCCTGAAAGATCAGGCCAAAGATCTGGAAGTGGTGAGCTGGTACATCGAAGCCCTGGTACGTTTCAACGATTTTTCAGGTTTGCGCGCCGGCTTCAGCCTGGCCAAAACGCTGGTGGAAAACTTCTGGGAAGGTATTTTCCCACTCCCAGATGAAGACGGCATTGAAACCCGCGTTGCGCCACTGGCCGGTCTCAATGGTGAAAGCGGCGAAGGCACCCTGCTCGCCCCCATGCGTAACGCACTGATTACGCCGGATGTTGCCGGTGGTGGTTTCAGTTTCTGGAAGTATCAGCAGGCCCGTGACGCCAGCAGGATTGCCGATGAGGACAAGCGCGCAGAAAAACTGGCTACACTGGGTTTCAGCTTGAACGACATCGAGCAGGCAGTGAATACGGCGTCCGCCCATTTCTACCCGGAACTGGTGAGCGACCTGGAAACGGCGACTTCGGATTTCCGCGCCATGAACGATCGCCTGCGTCAGCATTGCGGTCACAAGGCGCCGCCGTTTTCCCTGATCCTTGAAACATTGGAAGAAATTACCCGAACCGTACGTTTCCTGGCCAAAGATAAATTGGTCAGCGACGCTCCCGCAGAAGAAAGTGCAGCCGCATCCGGTACTGACAACGGCAGCCCCGCATCGGCCGGTACCGCAGTACGTGGCAATAGCGGCCCCATTGGCAGTCGCGAAGACGCACTGCGCAAACTGGAAGAAGTTGCCAACTATTTCCGCTCCGCGGAGCCTCATACTCCACTGGTCAGCGGAATCGAGCGACTGGTAAGATGGGGTCGCATGTCCATGGCAGAATTGATCACCGAACTGGTCCCAGACCCCACCGCCCGCGCATTTTACGAGCATCTGACCGGCGCCAATTTCAATCCGTCCAGCAGTCACGACAGTTCGGCCTACGCCAATATCGCCAGCACGGCGGTATCGCAGGCCACCAGCCCAAGCCCTTCGCGGGAAGCCGAGGAAAATAGCGGAGGCATGCGCTGGTAACATCCAGCGACAGAATCGCGTAAGCAACAGTTCCAAACGTCACACCTATACATTGAATCCAACCGGAGGGAGCAACAATGGCAGACAGCATCCATGACAAACTCAAACGCGTGCGCAAACCGCGCGTACACATCACCTATGACGTCGAAACTGGCGGCGCCGAACAGGTGAAGGAATTGCCCTTCGTCGTTGGCGTAATGGGTGATTACTCGGGCGATAACGTCGAGAACAAAAAGTCCCTGAAGGACCGCAAGTTCGTCTCCATCGACCGCGACAACTTCAACCAGGTGATGAGCAATATTGCGCCCACCACGTCGCTGAAAGTGGACAACACATTGGCCGGCGATGGCAGCCAGTTGGCGGTAGATCTGTCGTTCAAATCCATGGACGATTTCAATCCCACCAACATCGTCAATCAGGTTGGCCCGCTGAAGCAATTGCTGGAAGCGCGCAACAAACTGCGTGATCTGATGAGCAAAGCGGATCGCTCCGAACAGCTGGAAACCATTCTGGAAGAAATCCTGCAGAACACCGACAAGGTGGCCGCGATTTCCAAAGAACTGGGCATCGACAACAAAGACGGGGGTAACCAGTAATGGCCGAACAAAAAACCGAAGCAGCCGGTGGCGCCGAAGCCGCCGAAGGTCAGTCCAGCCTGTTGGACCTGGCCATCACCGCCACCAAGCAGACGGGACGGGATGAAGCCAAGGATCTGCTGGCCAACCTGACTCAACAGGTACTGGCTGGCACTGTAAGCTGGGACCGTAACCTGACCAAAACCATTACCGGCGCCATCGATGCTATCGACGCGGCCATTTCCAAGCAACTGTCGGCTATCCTGCACGCGGAAAAACTGCAGAAGCTGGAAGGCTCCTGGCGCGGCCTGAACCACCTGGTGATGAACAGCGAAACCGGCACCGGTTTGAAAATCCGCATGTTCAACATTGGCAAGCGCGAGCTGTTCAAAGATCTGGATAAAGCCGTTGAATTCGACCAAAGCCAGACCTTCAAGAAAATCTACGAAGCGGAATTCGGCATCGCCGGTGGCGAACCCTATGGCGCGCTGATCGGCGACTACGAGTTCAGCAACCATCCGGAAGACATCGATCTGCTGAGCAAGATGTCCAACGTGGCGGCTGCGGGCTTCTGCCCGTTCATCAGTGCTGCTGGCGCGCAGATGTTCGGCTTCAACGATTACACTGAACTGTCCACGCCCCGCGATCTGTCCGGTATTTTCGCGTCGCAGGAATACATCAAGTGGCGCAGCTTCCGCGCCAGCGAAGATTCCCGCTTCGTGACACTGGTAATGCCCCGTGTACTGTCGCGTCTGCCTTACGGCGCCAACACCAAACCGGTAGAGGAATTCAATTTTGAAGAATTCCCGGTGGACGAATCCGGCAAGCACAAGGCAGTAAACCACGACAAATACACCTGGATGAACGCGGCCTACGTGATGGGCACCACCCTGACCAAAGCTTTCTCGGAAAACGGCTGGTGTACTGCCATCCGTGGCGCGGAAGGTGGCGGCAAAGTGGAAGGCCTGCCTTCGCACCTGTTCAAGAGCGACGACGGCGACGTGGATCAGAAGTGCCCCACCGAGATCGGCATCACCGATCGTCGCGAGGCTGAACTGAGCGGCCAGGGCTTCCTGCCTCTGTGTCATTACAAGAACACCGACTACTCGGTATTCTTCGGTGCCCAGACCGCGCAGAAACCCAAGGTGTACGACAACCCGGACGCAACTGCCAACGCATCCATTTCTGCCCGCCTGCCTTACATCATGGCGACCGGCCGTATCGCGCACTATCTGAAAGTGATGGCACGCGACAAGATCGGTTCCTTCATGGAAGCCAAAGATTGTGAGCAGTGGCTGAACAAGTGGATTGCCAACTACACCAACAGCAATCCCGACGCCAGCGCGGAAATGAAAGCCAAATATCCGTTGGCCGAAGCCCGCGTGGAAGTGAAGGAAACCCCGGGAGCCCCAGGCTCTTACAATGCGGTGGCGTATCTGCGGCCCTGGCTGCAGATGGAAGAACTGACCACCTCGTTGCGCATGGTTGCCAGCATTCCCAAGGCGAGCTGAGCGCAATCCGCCACAACGGCGCGTCGTTTTTTCCCGGCGCGCCGTTGCGGTTTTTTAAAGCCCAACTTTTTTGGCACGCCTGCGTGCGTGATGCCCACGGCAACTCATGGTAAGCATCGTTCTGGCAGAACTTCTTTCCGCAACTCAGCGCGCCGGTACCGAACTGGCGGACAATGCGCTGGCGCAGTTTATGCGCGCGGAAAACGATGCCGAAGCGTTCCGTTTGTGGGTGAGTCACTTCGCACCCGACGACGCTACCCGTCAATTACCGTTACGCCAATGGCTGGCGCGGCAAATTGCGCTGATCGATGATCTGATCAGCGAACAGTTGAATGCGATTCTGCATCAACCCAAATTTCAGGAAATCGAAGCTGGCTGGCGCAGTTTGTCCAAGCTGTGCGAAGAAAGCCGACCCTATCCCCAGATCAAACTGCGTCTGCTGAATGTAAGTTGGGGGGAAGTGTGCCGCGATATCAGCCGCGCGCCGGACTTCGACCAGAGCCAACTGTTCCAGCGCATCTACACCGATGAATTCGGTATGCCCGGCGGCGAGCCCTATGGCCTGCTGGTGGGCAATTATCTGATGTGCCACCGTCCGTTCGACGGCCACCGTTACGATGATATTGAAGCGCTGCAGGGTATGGCGCAGATCGCTGCCGCTTCGTTTGCACCTTTTATCTGCGGCGCTACGCCACAACTGTTCGGCCTGGATGACTTTCAGAACCTGGGCAGCCATCTGAATCTGGAAGGTATTTTCCAGCAACAGGAATACATCAAGTGGCGTGCCTTGCGGCAATTGGAAGATACCCGCTTTGTGGCACTCACCCTGCCCCGCGTTTTATTACGCCATCCACACCAAGGCAAGAGCGGCGATCTGCAGTTCAATGAAGAATGTCATGCGCCCGAGCACTACCTATGGGGCAATGCCAGTTTCGCGTTTGCCAGTGTGATCATCCGCGAATTTGGCGATATCGGCTGGTTTGCCCAGACACGCGGCGTACCTCGGGATGAATGGGGCGGCGGCCTGGTCACCGGTTTTGAAGCGCTGCCCATCGACGATGGTCGCGCTCATCATATTCTGACCGACATCGTGCTGACCGACACGCTGGAGCGGCAACTGAACGATCTGGGATTGATGGCGCTGTGCCAATGCTACGGCGTGCCGCTGGCAGCGTTCCACAGCAATCCGTCCCTACATCAGCCCAAACATTTCGACAGTAAAAGCGCCACAGCTAACGCCCGCATCAGCGCCATGCTGCAGCAGGTGCTATGTGCATCGCGCTTCGCGCATTATCTGAAAGTAATGATCCGCGACAAGGTGGGCAGCTACACCACGGAAAAGGAATGCGAGGATTTTCTGCTGAAGTGGCTGAACCAATACACCACCGGCCGCGACGATCTGAGCTGGGATATGCGCGCCCGCTATCCGCTGCGCGACGCCCGCCTGACCGTGCGCGAAACACCGGGATCACCAGGC
>DATLII010000118.1:0-4948 GCA_035539495.1 Dongiaceae bacterium | reverse complement strand
GCCGCGGCGACCACCTGTCACCAGCAACGTGGCTTCCGCTAATCCATAACAGGGATACACAGCACCAGCACTGAATCCCACCGGTACGTACCGCTCGATAAATGCATCCATGGTGTCGTGGCGAACCGGCTCCGCGCCTGTGTACGCCACACGCCAGCTCGAGAGATCCAATGCTTCCAACTGCGCCGCGGAAATCCGATCCAGACACAATCGATACGCGAAATCCGGCCCGCCACTGATCGTCACACGGTGTCGCGAAATCAGCTGCAGCCAGCGCACCGGCCGCTCCAGGAAAAAGCGCGGCGACGACAGCACACAGGGAATGCCACTGTAAAAAGGCTGCAACAAACCGCCGATCAAACCCATATCGTGAAACAGCGGCGACCACACACCGAATTTGTCGGCCGACGTAATCTCCAGTCGTTCACGAATGGCCCGCTCGTTCGCCATCAGATTGCCGTGGGTCACCATCACACCCTTGGGTGCCGATGTGGAACCGGAGGTGTACTGCAGAAATGCCACGTCAGTGCTGATGGGCTGGTGGCTATTCCAGTTATCCGCATCAGCAGGATTAATCTGGTCCACCGCAACCACCACCGGCGATCCAAAACGCTTCGCAGCGGTGTTCACCAAATCCAGAAACGCAGCGGCTGTCAGTACACCGCACGCCTGCGCATCCGCCGCAATGCCACCCAGCCGGGCCAGATGTTGCGGCCGCGTCGATTCCGGCGGAAACACAGGTACCGCAATAACGCCCGCAAAAAAGCAGGCAAACATACTCACTGCATAGTGTTCGTCATTGTCCAGCAGGATCAGCAACCGATCCCCCGCTGCGAATCTCTGCTGCAGCACTGCCGCCAGTGCCTGCACGCGCACGCCGAACTCGCGGTAGCTCAACGCCGTTTCCACCAGCTGCCCGTTTCGCTCCGACACCACCGTCAGCGCCAGATCGTCAGGCCGTGTGGCCACCAGCTGCTGCAGGCGCGCCACAAAGTTCACGGGATGGGCAAAGTCGTCTTCCTGCGCTGCCAGAGATGTCGTCATCAGAATTCCTTCGCTCGCCAATGCGATTAGATTTCGCCCGGGCAAATCAAAGCCAAGCGGAGCCCTTAATGACGAGGTAACGAAGGATTTGTTTAGGAGGGGTTGTGTTTAGTGGAAGGGAACCTCTGAATAACGTTACGAGCGCAGCAAAGACAAGGCAAAAACGGGCGAAAAACCGCAGTTTACAAAGGGTAAATGAGGATTTTGAGCCCGTTTTTAACGCCGTATTTGCAAGCGCAGTAGTTATTCAGAGGTTCCCTAGGTCACCAGATCCAGTTCCAGGCCACCTTGATGCTTTCATCCCGTGCGCTAGTGGAATAGGAACCCGCTTCGTCCTGGAACAAACGATTCAGGCTGACGTAGACGTCCTGCCCTGGTGCCAACGTCCAGCGCAGGCGCGCACTCACGCCCAGTTCATCGCTGATGCTGTCCCATTGGGTCAACAGATTGGTGAAGATGCGCGTGGTCGGCGTCACTTCCAGGCCTAACGCCAGCAGATGCACGGTTTCTTCGCCGGAGGGTAGATGCAAATCGGTTTGCTGGCCGCGGAACGTAACACCCCAGGTCGCCGCCGGACGAAAATCTGACGTCAGCGTATAGTCCTCGCGCCGGCCGTCATAGAATTCCCCCAACCGCACGGACACTTCCCCTGACACCATGCTATGACTGCCAATGCCGGCGTACAGAATGGTGGAGTCATAACGGTACTCGCCGGCAGGAATCACCAGCCCCGGCACAATTTCGAATTCTTCGATCAGGGTTTCGCGTTCGAAAAACAGTTCGGGCATCACGTAATTGCCCAGCGCGTTTTCCAGATTGATTTCCGGATTCAGCACTTCATAGTGGCGCTCATCGTGAATACCGTCGCGCCACTCCCAATCCAGTTGCGGAATAATGTTGCCGCCGTTATCGGTATGCCACCAATAACCGAATTCCCCGCTCGCCTGCTCGATGCCGGTTTCCATGACAAAACCCAACGCCGGATCGAAGGCTTCATCGATATACGTCAGCTCGACATTGCCGGTCCAACCAATATTATTCCAGTTGAAGAAAGCGCCGTGGGCGCTGGCTTCGCCGGTATCCGTGTTGTCGCTGGTCTGCGTCCACAAATCGACGCCCAATTCGCGATCCGGCAGAAATTGAGGATTGCGATATTGCCAGTCCACACCCCACACACTGCTGCCGCTGGCGCCTTCCGGATTGCCCACGGTGCCAATGGTGCCCAACCGGGTATGCTCGCTGGTGCGCACTGCAATACGGCCCACACCGACACTCGCGGCTTCAGTTTCCGGCCCTTCCTCCACCTTCACTGCCAGCAAACCCGCGTCCAGTTCATGCGACTCGTGTGATACCTTCGCGCCCGCTTCCAACGCCAGCGGCGTGCCATCCTCCGCCAGACCAATACGACGGGAAAAAAAGGGCAGCAAATTCGCCTGCAAGCCACCGAAGGAAAACACGCCGGCATCCTGCAGGAAAAATTCGCGCTTCTCCGGCAGAAACAATGGGTAGCGGGTCAGGTTCAGTTCGCGGTCATCCGCTTCGGCTTCGGCGAAATCGCTGTTCAGCGTCAGCGTGGCGGTAGTATCCGGCTGCACCCGCCAGAACACATCCAGGCCGGGCTCCAGTTTCGATTCCAGCTCACCGGACCGATCATCCTGGTGCAAACGCAGCGACGGTTTTACCCGCAGTCCATGTCCGGTTGCCTGCAACGGCACACCTTCCAAGTCACCCACCAGGCGCAACGCCGTCACATCCCGATCCGGCAAGGCACCGCGCCAACGCAAACGCTCGCCGGTGGTCGCCAGGTAACGCTCAACGTTCAAACCCCAGTAACCGCCGCCATTGGTGGTGAGTGAATTCAGAGGAATCGCCAGCTCTGCGGTCCAGCCGGTGGCATCGGATTCCACCCGCGTATCCCAAATCGCATCCCAATCCTGGCGCGGCTCGGCGCTATCGAAAATCAGCGCGTCGAATTGCGCACCGTTGGGGTTGACGCTGAACTGGTAGCCGTTGCGACCACCGTGGGCGGGATCCAGCACCAGCGTGACGTGATCGTCGCCGTCCAACAGTGCATCACGTTTGGTCTGGCGCGACGTGCGCTGATAACCGGCCGGCTCCTGCGCTGCGATCGCAATATAAAGTGTGGCGCCATCCTGAATAATCTTAATATCGGTGGCGGCACTCGGCGCCTGTCCCGTCTGCGGCGACACTTGCAGCAATTCACCGATCGGCGTGGCCCGTTGCCAGACAGCATCATCGAGCCGGCCATCCAGCACGGGCGCCTGATCCGGCCCAATGTGCGCGACCTGCGCCGGTTCAGCCAAGGCAGTCGACAGCACGACCCATAGTGACGGCAGCGCCAACCAGCGCGCTGTACACGTCATCCACTTCATCCGCGTCCCGTCCTGTTTCAAACAACTACCTAAGGCTAAAAAATCGGTTCTGGTGTTCGCATCCGCCCGCCCAATCGACGTGTCAGCTCACGCACAATAGCCGACACGACAGCGGATTCCTGCTGGCGAATAAAAAAATGACCGCCATCAAAACTTTCCAGTTGGAAGCCGCCGGCTGCCTCTTCGCACCAGGCCGCCAAACGTTCCGGCGCAATATCATCCTGTCGGCCGGCGAATACCTGAATGGGTAAAGGCAAAGGTTGCAGGGCGGTGTAGTGGAAACTCGCGCAAACCCTATAGTCGGCTCTCAACGTCGTGAGCGTCAATTGCAGCAGCTCGTCGTTGGCAAAGACTTCTTCCGGTGTGCCATCCTGCCCGCGCAGATCCGCAATCAAGTCCGCATCGCTATTGCGCGTGCTGAGAAAATCCGGATCGCGGCATGACGGCGCCGGGCTGGCAGACGCGAACAGCATCTTCGGCAACGGCCGCTGCAACAACCGCAAGCGTTGTGCAATGCCGTACGCCAGCAACGCGCCCATGCTGTGTCCGAACAGCGCATAAGGCTCGTTGAAGTAGTCGTCGTACTCATCGCACAACTGCGCAATCAACTGGCCAAAATCTTCAACGCAGGGTTCGCCCATCCGCATTCCGCGCCCCGGCAATTCCACAGGCACCAAGCGCAGCCAACTCGGCAAGCGCCGCCGCCAGCGGGAATACAAGGTGGCACTCCCGCCCGCACAGGGCAATACCAGTAGATTCATCGGCAATTAACCGGCCTGGGCCGCCGCCTGCTCGTCCATCCACACGCGCAGCGAGCGTGGGCGCATATCGGTCCAGGTTTTCTCCACATAGTCGACCACGAATTGCTTGTTCCCTTTCACACCGTCGATAGCCTTCCAACCGCCCGGAACAGCTTTCCAGTGCGGCCAGATGGAGTATTGTTCTTCGTGATTGATCAGAACGATGAAGGTTTCGTCTTCGCGATCAAAGCAGCTAGTCGTCATGTTATTCCCGTGCGATTGTCGTGCGGTTAAAAGTAGTCTGTGCCCAGCGCGCCTGATCAAGCGACAGGGGGCTGGCGAACTTCTAAGACGAACTGCCAGGCCAATTGTTTAACAAGCCGTTGCCAGACGTGCCGCGCTGCTACCAGCAACGGCGCGGCAGCTTGGGCTCGGATTGAATCGGCTTGGAATGCTGGAGAGCGTTACTCGTCGGCGGGAAGATCAATATCATTGACGGGAGGAACCAGACCCGCGACCGCCCACAGTCGATTCGCTTTCTCGTACGTTTTGCGGTGCGTGGGATCAGCGGCCAGCCATTGCTCGAGTTCGGACTGCGCCGTTTCGCTCAAGGCGGATTCATGCTGGCGCATCACCCAAGCCCAGGCTGCATTCCAAACCGGGTCCTGACGTGGGTTCGATTCATCGTTCATCTAAGGCTATCCGCGCTGCTGGAGTTCTGGCTAAAGGCAGCATTATATGCCCAGCTCACTCCGCTGTCGCAGCATCGCC
>DATLII010000117.1:0-8421 GCA_035539495.1 Dongiaceae bacterium | reverse complement strand
GAGGCAGGCAATGAGCGGCGCAAGCAGTGACGGCAGTTGGGATTTTAACGATTTTGAAGAAGCGGCAGACAGTTACGAGGCGATTCCCAACCTCGATGCCGACAACCCCAAGAAGGCCAAGAAGACCAAACTGGATATCCGTCGCAAGCTGGAAGATCGCTTGGAGCGGAAACGTCTGGAAGACCGCATCGGCAAGCTGGATGAGGACTGGTTCGACTGAACGCTGGTTAGTTCTCTCAGCAAATCCCGCTAGAATTTCAGCGGTTTCAGCTGGCTGACGAACGCCGTAATGGCCTCCCGGCGCTCGGTGCCGGTACGGTAGACCGCATGCACGGGCCGACTGAACGCCGGCACCCCCTTCACCTGCACCAACCCCTCGCCTTCCGGACGCTCCAACACACTGTAAGGCAGCCAGGCCGCCGCTTTGTGGTGGTTCAACTGTTGATGGCGTAAATAGTCCAGCGCGATCGATCCCAAATTGGTATGCAGCATCGGCATGGCAGTGTCGCCAAAACGTTTGCCGAAGAACAGATCGAATGCATCACCCCAGTCCACATGCACATAGCCGTCCCGCAAGGCAGTACGGGCACTGGCGGCTGGATCACTGCTGACCAACACCAGGCGAATCTGGCCGATGCGATCGGCACGGAATCCATTCAGGGCGGGCGGTTCTAGCAGCAGGGCCAGGTCCAGGGTCCGTTCCTCCAGCCGACGCGCCAGAATATCCACCGGATGGGCCTCGGCCCGCAGCGCCAGGTCCGGCAGCAAGCTGTACAGGCGCGGCAGATGGTCGGCCAAGGCAAAGCGCCACAAACCACAGGTGGCACCCACCGTCAGCCGGCTGCCCTGATCCGCCGGCAGCACCACATCCTGACGCGCCTGGGTCCAGGCCAGCAACATGGTCTCGGCGTGGGGCACCAGCCGCTCCCCTTCCGGTGTCAGCTGAATATTGTTGCGGGAACGGATAAACAGCTCCACCCCCAGCAGGTGCTCCAGTTGCCGCACCCGGGCGCTGACCGCAGCGGGCGTCAGATACAGATTGTCCGCCGCCCGGCCGAAATGGCGGGTGGTGTTCACCTCCAGAAAGGTTTTCAGCAAATCAGTATCCATCGGCGACAGCAGGTCCCAGGGGCCGGAAAGTCGGGCAAGCTTAGGGGAACAAAAGCGGCCGGCGCAAGGGTTCGCCAAGGTCTAATGTGATAACGTAGCGAGCCTTCCCATTGAATTCTCGCCGCTCCCTGCGAAGGACCGACACCATGAGCTTCGACATTCGCCCCATTCCGCTGGAAAACACCTGGGTACGGCTGGAACCATTGGCTCGCCGTCACGCCGAGGGTCTGTTTGCCATCGGTCGCGAGGCGGAGGATTGGGCCTATCTACCCCGCCCCTGCTTCGAGACCCTGGACGATACTCGCGCCTGGATCGCCGATGCGCAGGTGCTGATGGAACGCAACGAGCAGATCAGCTACGCCATCATCGATCGCGCTAATGGCGACGTGGCCGGCAGCACCCGTTATCTGAATATCCGTCGCCGTGATCGCGGGCTGGAAATCGGTTGGACCTGGCTGGGACGGGATTTTCAGCGCAGCGCCATCAACACCGCCGCCAAACTGTTGTTGCTGCAACACGCATTCGATGATCTGAACGCGCTGCGAGTGGAATTGAAAACCGATGGTCGCAACCAGCGCTCGCAAGATGCCATCGCTCGCCTGGGCGCGACACGGGAAGGCGTGTTCCGCCGCCACATGATCGTGCAGGACGACTTCATACGCGATACGGTTTATTTCAGCGTCACCGATCTGGACTGGCCCTTGGTGAAAGCGGGACTGCTGCAGAAATTGGGTGCCCGCTGAGCCCATGGTTAAAAACACCGCCCTGAGAAACGATCTGCTGCTGGTACTGGTGACCGTACTGGCCGCTGCGGGCTGGATGTTTTCCAAGAATGCGTTGCACGGCATTCCTCCGCTGTATTTTTTGGGCATTCGTTTTCTGATTGCGGGTGCGGTGCTGGGTTTGATCGGCGCTGGTCAATTGCGTCAATTACAAGGGCGGCAATGGCTGCACGCTGCGGGCATGGGCAGCCTGTTCGCGCTGGCGTTGATGATCTGGATTCTGGGTCTGCATCACAGCGAGCACGTCGGGGAGGGCGCGTTCATCTCCAGCCTGGGCGTGGTGCTGGTGCCGGTGTTCGCCCGGTTTGTTTTTCGTGAAGTGTTGCCGCCGTCCACCTGGATTGCGCTGCCGGTGGCGGTGGCCGGGTTGGCGCTGCTGTCGCTGGACAAAGGTTTGCGCCTGGAAAACGGGCAAGTGCTGATGCTGGTGTCCGCCGCCATCTTCGCGTTCCATTTCAATCTGATCACACGAGTGGTGGCGCATATGCCGGCGCTGGCACTCACCGCCATTCAGTTGACCGTGGTGGGTGTGGCGTCCAGCCTGGTGGCGTTGCCGTTCGAAACGCTGCCACAGCCGATTCCCACTGCCACCTGGGGCTGGATTCTGGCGGCGGCGCTGATCGCCAGCAGTGCACGTTTTTTTCTGCAGGCCTATGCCCAGGCCCGCGTCTCAGCCAGCCATGCGGCCGTGATCATGGTGCTGGAGCCGGTGTGGGCGTCGCTGCTGGCGGGCTGGTTTCTGCAGGAATCCATGTCGCCGTCGCAGTTGGCTGGCTGCGGGCTGATTTTCGCGGCGCTGCTGGTGAATCGCTGGCGCGCCATTGCCAATCTGATTAAATCCGGATGAATACCGATGGATGAACGTCTTATCGAACTGGAAACCCGCGTCGCGTTCCAGGAGCACAGCTTGCAGCAATTGAGCGACGAAATGTACCGTCAGCAGAAACAGATCGAGCGGCTCGACCGCCTGTGCCAGGTGCTGTTGCAGCAACTGCAGGACGTGTCGACCGCCCTGCCTGGCAAAACGCAGGATGAAAAACCGCCCCACTATTGAAAGCGGTTTTTCTGCCGGCATTTACTGCCTTCGAAAGTCGCCGATGGAATAGAACACCGTCCACTGCGGACTGAGTACATTCTGCGCCTTCACGCCCTGAATCAACACCACGGTGGGCAGACCGGCATGCTCGAAGCGGGTCTGGAAGCCGCTGTCCGCCTCGCGATTTTCCGCCACGGTGGTCCAGGACGAATCCAGACAACCCCGCAGCGCCGCCACGGCGCGATCATGATACTGGCGCGCCACTTCCTCGTCCGGCGCAGCGCGCGTGCACACGTAACGGGTGGCGCCTTTACTGCCCGCCTGCCAGATCTCGCAACTGTTGCCGATGGCGTGGTAGTTGGCCTGCCAGATGTCGGCATAGCGGGAACGGGTGTGAGCGCCTTTCAGCAAGGTAAAACCGCTGGCGTGATCGGAAATCAGCTGACGCACCACGGAACAGGGATCAGAGCTGGCGGCCAGGCCGGTCGGCTTCTGGGCATCACCCATGTTGGCGCAGGACAGCAGTAACGACGACAGCGGCACCAGGGCCAGGCGGAGGATTGTGCGGTTCGACATGGGGTGGGCTCTCCCTAGAATACGATTCAGTTATCTTTTGAGTCAGTCTTTTCTATGTTGGTAAGTATGCGGCGCTCGTCTATTTCGATTTGCTCACGCTCGATTTCCCGACGCAATTCTTCCTCACTGGGAAGCACCAGGCGATATTTGCTGGCGAATAGCTGTTCACTTTCGTGCAACACCGAGTAGCGCACCACTGATTGATCCTTGCTGCCGCAAAGCAAAATGCCCACGGTTGGGTTATCGTCAGCGGCTCGGCGCTGGTCATCATACAGGCGCACATACATGTCCATCTGACCGATGTCCTGATGGCTCAGATGTCCGCTTTTCAGATCAATCAATATGAAGCATTTCAGCAAATAGTTGTAAAACACCAGATCAATGTAGAAGTCCTGGGTTTCCGTGCTGATGCGCTGCTGGCGGGCGACGAAGGCAAAGCCTTTACCCAGTTCCAGCAGGAACTGTTGCAGGCGGTCCATCAACGCCCGCTCCAGATCGGCCTCCAGCAAGCGCCCGGTATCCGGCAAACCGAGAAACTCCAGCAGCACGGGATCACGCACGAAATCGCGCGGTGTTGGTTGGGGAAGCTCGGTATTCTGCGTTGCTTGGGGCAAGGCGCCAGCCTTGTCGCGGCTGGATAGCAGTCGTTCGTAAGACAGGCTGCCAATCTGCCGTTCCAGCACACGGGTGCTCCAGTTTTGCGTGGCCGCTTCCTGCATATACCAATCCCGCGCCTCGCGGGCTTCCACCCGCAGCAGCAGGCGATAGTGGGTCCAGCTCAATTCGTGACGCAGTGCGTCACAATTTGGAAACGCTTGGTAAAACAGCCGCATATAGCGCAGGTTAGAGGCGTCGAAGCCCTTGCCGAACTCCTGTGTCAGCGCCTTTCCCAATTGCTGCAGCAGACGCTGGCCATAGGCCGCCCGTGACTGCCCGCCCTGCTCGAATTCAACAATGTGCCGACCCATCTGCCAATAAGTTTGTACCTGAATCGCGTTGACGCTGCGCGCGGCACGCTGCCGGGCCTGAAGAATCAGGCCGCGCAGGGCGTCAAGCAAGGGTGCCGATTGTTCGAGATCCTTCATGGGCCGTACCCACATTCTCCATCGAGGAAATTAGTCTGGCTTTTTAGGATAGCGATTCAGGAAGTCATGCAGGGTTTTCCCGAAAACCGTGTTGTCATTCTACTGCACACCCGGTTGCGCAAGGCAATGAACTGTCTCTGCGGCTGAGTACGTGCGGATCACAACAGACTTTCAACGACGAACACCGATAAGACGCGGGTGGACACCCGCTGCCACCAGCCGGTTTCCGGTTCCTGCTGGATGCGAATCTTGCTGCCGTTTTCGCGGGTTGTCCAATACAGGTCGCCGTCCTCGTCCAGTGCCAGCTTATAGGCGTGGTCCAGCAACTCCCGCTCGAACACCCGGCCCAGGTTACCCGCCAGCTCGGGGCTTTCAAATATCACGCCCATTTCCGTGTTCAGTTCTGCTGAGCGGGGATCGAGATTGAATGACCCCACGAAGACGAAACGGCGATCGCCGGCGAAGGTTTTGGCATGCAGGCTGGCGTGAGAGGCCCCCGTCCATTTCTTTTTCTGCTTCACGTCCTGCGTCACCCGGGGCTTGAATTCGTACAGATCGACGCCCGCCCGCAACAGGTCCTCGCGATAACGCATGTAGCCCGCGTGCACCACAGCAACATCGTTGGCTGCCAGGGAATTGGTGAGAATGCGCACCTTGACGCCGCGCTTCACCATCTCGCCCAACGCCTGCACCAGCGTGTCGCCAGGTACAAAATAGGGTGAGATGATGATCAACTCCTGCTGCACCTGGCCCAACAACGCGCTCAGCTGTGGTCCAACATGCGTCGCCGCCGAGGATTCGATGCCCGCCACTTTTTCCGGCGAGTCATACAGCAACAGGAAACGACCCCAGACGAAGCTGTCCGCCTTGAGGCCGCCGGACTGCACCAGATCACTTTCCTGCAGCGCGTGGGCGTAAGGAGTTTTTTCCGCCTCCAGCAAAAAGTCTTTCAACTTTTTCCGCAGGCTCACCAGATCGTCCGCCGAGGCCTTCTCGCCGGGAAACGCAGCCAGCGGCACGGCCCATTCGCTGTTCCAGTACTGGTCAAACGCAACGCCCACATCGGCGACCACAGGGCCTATCGCCAATACATCCAGATCAGAGAACTCAGCATGGCTTTCACCGCCGAAATATTCGTTGCCCACATTGCGTCCGCCGACGATGGTGGCCTGGGCGTCGGCGGTGATGGATTTGTTGTGCATGCGCCGGTTGACGCGGCTGAAATCGGTGGCGAAATCCAATGCGCGGCGATTGCGATTGGCGAACGGATTGAACAGGCGGATTTCCACGTTGGGATGCGCGTCGATGATGGCCAATCCCTTGTCTTTGCCGGCGGTGTCCAGGTCGTCCAGCAACAGGCGTACCCGAACGCCCCGGTCCGCTGCGGCCAACACCTCATACAGCAGCACCCGACCACTGGTGTCGTCGTGCCAGATGTAATACTGCAGGTCGAGCGAGCGCTCGGCGGCGCGGACCATGCCGATGCGCGCCACCAGCGCGTCGAGCCCGATGGACAGTGCATGAAAGCCGGAACGCTCCGGGTGTTGTGCCACCACCGGCGCAATGGCGCGGCCAATGCGGGTATCGACGGTGTTGGTCAAGGCATGGGACGGTGTGCGTTCTGTCTGCTGCGGCAGCGAGGAACAACCGGCCAGCAACAGCAGCCATCCCAACAGTGCCAACACAGGCCAATTTTTTTTCCCTTTCACGATTTCCCCCGCTCCCATTACGCTCAAACAACTGTACCCGAAAATGATGACTTGCAGACTATAGCAAACAAGCACGCCGACTTCGGGGCGTTGACTTCACCCCTTTGCTTGGTAGGCTAGTGCCACCTTTTCGCCTTGCCAACAAGGATTGCCCATGTCACCGCGTTCGTCATCTCCGTTTCGCATTCGCCGCATGTTATCGGTTTTATTGGGCAGCGTTGCGCTGACCGCCTGCGCGCTCCCCTTGAACCAACCTGATATCCGGCTGTACGTGTTCGATTGCGGCAACATCCTGGCGCGGGATGTGTCGGTGTTTTCGCCCGGTGTCGACCAGGGCCAGACCAAGGAATTGACCAACAGCTGCTATTTGATCCGTCACCCGGCCGGTGATCTGGTTTGGGATGCCGGCCTGCCTGATAGCCTCGGTACCGCCGGCACGGACGCCATGAACGGCAGCTTCCATGTCAGTGTCAGCCATCCGTTTGCACAACAACTGGCGGAGCTGCAGGTGAATCCCGCCAGCGTCCGTTACCTGGGTATTTCCCATTTCCATTTCGACCACATCGGCAACGCCAATCTGTTCACCGGTGCCAGCCTGCTGATCCAGGAAGAGGAATACAAAGGCGCGTTTGGAGCCGATCCGGCCAAAGCGGGCTACGATGTGTCGCAGTACAACAAACTGGACCGCAACAAGATCCAGCAATTGAAAGGCGATCATGATGTGTTTGGCGACGGTCGTGTGGTGATCAAGAAAGCCGTGGGCCACACACCCGGTCACCAGGTGCTGTTCCTGGATTTGCCGAAGACCGGGCCGATCGTGCTGTCCGGCGACCTGTACCATTTCACCAAAAACCGCGAATTCCGCCGCGTGCCGTCGTTCAACTACAACAAGGAGCAGACCGAGCACAGCATGGAAGCGATCGAAAGCTTCGCACAGGAAAAAGGCGCGCAATTCTGGATTCAACACGACAAAGAACAAAACGAGGGCATTCGCCACTCACCCGCGTTCTATCAATGATTTTCAATGCGTGACCAAAGCCGGCACTCCGCCGGCTTTTTTATCACCTACCGTCAATTACACCATTGCAGGGAAGTATCATGCCAGCCGCCATTCTGACCGGCCCGCTGTTGGGCCTGGAATCCGATTCGCTCTATACGGTTTGCTTCACCACAACCAAGAATATTGCCAAGGCCAGCGTTATCGCCAATGGCCGCGCTGTTCCGGCCGTCAATGTAGGGGAAACCTACGGCGCCCATTTCTGGCGTGCGGACATCCAGATCGCACCGCAGCAAAGTGCGCAGCAGGTTCGTTACAGCGTGCAGCTGGATGGCAACCCGGCCAACAATCGCAACAACAGCAGCGAATGGCAGTTCTATGTGCCAGGAAAAGATGAAAAGCCGAAAATTCTGTATGCGTCGTGTAATGGATTTTCCAGCGCGGATCTGGTGAACAAAACCGAGCATCCTTATGCATTGTGGGAGCGGTTGCAGCAGGAACACAGCGCGGCGCCGTACTCGCTGATGATCATGGGTGGTGATCAGGTTTACGCCGATGAAATCTGGAGCCTGGTGCCCACACTGAAGGAATGGAGCAAGCTCAAGCGCAAGGAAAAAGCCAAACGGCCGCAGAGCAAACCGCTGTTGCAGCAGATCGATCGGTTTTATGACGACCTGTATCCGCAACGCTGGAGCAATCCGGTCATGGCGGATGTGTTGGCGACCGTTCCCAACGTGATGATGTGGGATGACCACGATATTTTCGACGGCTGGGGCAGCTATCCCGAAGATCTACACAACAGTCCGGTTTTTCAGGCGATTTTCAACACGGCCAAGCGCTATTTCGAACTGCTGCAATTGCGCAGCCGTCGCAATGGCAGTCTGCTCAATCGCGATGGCCTTCATTACGCTTTTGCATTCCAGTTCCGCGGTTACCACATTCTGGCCTTGGACAACCGCAGTGAACGCACACTGAGCCAAGTGATGAGCCGGCAGCAGTGGGATGACGTGATTGCGTATTTGGACAAGCAGGCGCAGCAGGGCGATCTGTTGTTGCTGTCAGCGGTGCCGGTGGTGTACCGGGATTTTTCCTTCGCCGACACCTCGCTGGACGTCACACCCTGGGA
>DATLII010000116.1:0-2087 GCA_035539495.1 Dongiaceae bacterium | reverse complement strand
ATGTCGCGCTGCAGGCCCGCCAGGCGGATTTCGAAAAACTCGTCCATGTTGCTGGAGAAAATCATCAGGAAGCGCAGACGCTCCAGCAGGGGCAGGGATTTGTCTTCCGCCTGGGCCAGCACGCGCAGGTTGAATTCCAGCAGGCTCAGATAGCGATTGAAGTAGTAGGCGCTATTGGAAAGATCGATGGCCGGCTGTTCGCTGACTTCGGCGGGGGCGGTGGTGGTCATGGCGCTCACTTCACTGGGTTTGATGTCGTTGGTTTCACGTTTGTTGGCTTCAACGACACGCGTTTCAAAACGGGGTTCGAATATATAGTCCATTAGCGATTCAGCAACTCGGCCGCAGCCTTGGCGAAGTAAGTGAGAATGCCGTCCGCTCCGGCCCTTTTAATACAAGTTAGTGACTCTAATATGACAGCATCGTGACTGAGCCAGCCATTCTGGAACGCGGCCATGTGCATGGCGTACTCGCCGCTCACCTGATAGACGAAGGTAGGGGCGCCAAACTGGTTCTTCACTTCCCGTACTATGTCCAGGTAAGGCATGCCGGGTTTCACCATCACCATGTCAGCGCCTTCCTGCAAGTCGAGCGCCACTTCGTGCAGCGCTTCATTCAGGTTGGCCGGGTCCATCTGGTAGGTGTATTTGTTGCCGCCCTTCAGGTTCGACGCTGATCCCACCGCATCACGGAACGGTCCGTAATAACTGTAGGCATACTTGGCAGAATAGGCTAGGATGCAGACATTTGCGTGACCGGCGCTCTCCAATTGCTGGCGAACGGCACCAATGCGGCCGTCCATCATGTCGGACGGTGCCACGATGTCGGCGCCGGCTTCAGCGTGAGACTGGGCCTGTTGGACCAGGGCTGCCACCGTGATGTCGTTCAGCACGTAGCCGTTGTCGTCGATGATGCCGTCCTGACCGTGGGTCGTGAACGGATCGAGTGCCACATCGGTAATCACGCCCATGTTGGGTGCGGCGTCCTTGATGGCCTTGATCGCGCGTTGAGCCAGGCCGTTGGGGTTCCAGGCCTCTTTTGCGTCCAGGCTTTTGGCTGATTGCGGCGTGACCGGAAAGATCGCCATGGCGGGTACACCCAGGGCACTCAGCTGACGCGCCTCTTCCTGTAAAATATCCAGCGACACCCGTTCCACCCCGGGCATCGACGGCACCGCTTCCCGCACCCCTTTGCCTTCCAGCACGAACACCGGCTGGATCAGATCGTTGGGAGTGAGCACGGTTTCGCGTACCAGGCGACGGGTGAAATCGTTTGCGCGCACCCGGCGCAGACGGGTGGCAGGAAAAGGGCCGCGATTCAGGGTGGGGATGGGCATGGCAATACCTTGTGTGATCATGCGATTCTGTTGGACCTTGAGAAGTTAATAATACTCCCTCACCGCAGGGGCGTCTTAGCCGGGAAGGGAACCACAAGGCATTTATGAAGAAAAAACTGTTGCGGCTGATGGTGTTGGTGGCTGTCATGGTGGTGGCCTGGCACCTGTTCGATCTGGGCCGTTTCCTGAACCTGTATTACATCCAGTCGCGCCAGGTGATCTGGGCCCAGACGCTGGCGGAGCATCCGCTGCAGGTGGGTGCGATCTTCTTCCTGGTCTATGTGGCGGTGGCCGCCCTGCCTGTCCCCGGAGTGGTGGTGTTGAAGGTGCTGGCGGGGTCGCTGTTCGGGCTGGGATGGGGCACCGTGATCGTGTCTTTTGCGAGCACGTTGGGTGCTGCGCTGGCGTTTCTGCTGGCCCGCACGATCGGTCACGATTTCGTACAGCGGCGTTTTGCGAAACAACTGAAGGCCATCAACGGCGGCGTGGAAAAAGAAGGTGGTTTCTACCTGTTCAGCCTGCGTCTGGCGCCGGTGTTTCCGTTCTTCCTGGTCAATCTCTTGATGGCGCTCACTCCGATCCAATTGTGGCGTTACGTCTGGATCAGCATGGTGGGCATGCTGCCGGCTACGCTGGTTTATGTGAATGCCGGTACCCAAATGGAGAAGTTGGAGCCGACACAGGGCATTCTGTCGCCAGGATTGATCGCATCCTTCCTGTTATTAGGATTCTTGCCGTTGATCTCGAAAAA
>DATLII010000115.1:0-15102 GCA_035539495.1 Dongiaceae bacterium | reverse complement strand
GACTTGAATCGGCACCTGATGGTCATCCCGCTCAACCTGCGCGCTGGCCTGGATGTAACGCACACCGCCTTCGGGCAACACGATGCGAAAAATCACATCGAAGGTACCTCGACCTTCCACCGCCGCCGTCAAACTGTCCATCATCATCTGCACATCATCAGGATGGATGCGCCGATGCCAGGAGCTGAATTCCAAACCGCCCATTCCCATCGAAAGCGGATAGTTATAGATCTGGAACATGCGCGGATTCCAGTGCAACGAATCATCCGCCAGCACCCAGGTCCAGATTCCCAGGCCGGCCACTTCTGCCGCCATCGCCAATTGATCACGAGTCGCCAGCAGTTCACTGCGCTGCCGATTCTGCACACTGATATCGACCGCAACCGCCAGCAGGCCGCCGGTCTGCCCAGCGTCATCCCGCATGGCGGTGACCGCAACCATGGCGGGGAACACAGCGCCGCCGCGCCGCACCAAGGTCCACTCCCGGGTTTCCGCTGCCTGACTGGCCGGCATTTCCGCCAGCACCCGGATGCCGTCGACTTCATGGCGCAGCCGCTCCGATAATTCCTCTCCACGAGCCCGGATTTCATTCGACACATGCAGTTCGAGAATATTGCGCTGCCCTACCATATCTTCGGCCAAATAGCCGAACATCCGTTCCGCGCCGCGATTGAACAGACGGATGGTGCCGTCGGAATCCGTCGCGATGATGGACACCTCAGTAGCCGCACTCAGCACACTGGCAATCAGATGGTTGACGCGCGTCAGCTCGGCCGTACGTTGCGCCACCTGCGCTTCCAGATTTACGTTCAACTCGTGGATGCGGCGTTCCGTTGCTTTCTGTACTGAAATATCGCGCGCGGTTTTGGAAGCGCCCACGACCTTGCCGCTGGCATCGCGAATGGGTGACACGGTGACAGACACATCCAGAAAGCCACCATCGCGGTGCTGTCGACGGGTGGTGAAATTCGTGATCTGCTCCCCCCGGCCAACGCGGGCCAGGATGTCGTCTTCCTCGTGCCACAAATCCCGCGGCACCACCAGATGCGCCAGAGATCGCCCGATCGCTTCCTCTGCGCTGTAGCCAAAAATCCGCTCCGCCGCCTTGTTCCAGGATGTGACCACACCCTGCAGCGTTTTACCGATGATGCCATCACCCGAGCTTTCCACGATGGCCGCCAGGCGCGCCTGCTCCACCAGGAATTGTCGGCGCCGCTCGAAACTGCTGACCGCCATTCCCACCAGTGCTGCGACTAAAACGCTGAAAAATGTACCCAGGGTCATCACCCACGTGGGCGACAGCAGATTCAGTTTGTCGACGAATGAAGGTTGCGCGCTGAACTGAAATTCCCAGCGCCGGCCAAATACATCCCGCTCCAGAGAATGAGTGAGCGTGCCGGCAATATTGGGTTCTGTATCCAGGCTGTGAAAAAACGATTCCACATGTCCCGGCACCGTGATGTCCTTCAATTCCAGATGCGTGCCTGCGCGTTCCAGCCCCAATCCCCCCAGCACATCCTTCATCACCAGCGGCGCATACGTCCAACCGACGGCGGCCTTCTCCCGCGCCGCTACCGTAGTGGGTACAGCCACATCCCGATAAATCGGCATCAGAATCAGGAATGACTGAAATGGCAAACCGGTGGCCTGCACCAGCGTGATCGGCCCGGTCAGATGAACTTCGCCAGTGCGCATTGCTGCCCAGGCTGCTTCACGTCGATTGGTTTCCGACGCAATGTCGAGGCCGATCGCCTGGATATTGCTTTCGATCGGCTCGATATACTGAATGACGAAACGCTCGCCTTCGTGGGGGGATAGTTGATGGATGTTGAATTCGGGCCAGTCGTCAGCACGGGCCGACGCGAGAAATCTCGCTTCGGATTTCACCGACACCCGACGTATAAAACCGAATCCGCGCGCGCCAGGAAATTCCCGGTTCAGATCACGACTTTGACTGTAACGACGGAACAGCTCGCGGCTGATGTTCTCGCCCGCTGTCAAAACAGCGCCACGGGAACCCCGCAAACCGTACTGATAGAGATTGAGACGGCTGATGACGGCATTCGCCGCGTCTTCAGCGGCTTCCTCCACTTCACCATCGGCAACCTGACGATTGTAGTGATCGACCTGCCAAGCGGTGACGGCAGCCACCAGCAGACAGCAGACCAACGCACCCGCCGTCCAGAGGATTACCTTCAGCCTGGTCTTTTCCATCCTCATGTCGCTTCCCTATCTTGGCGCAGTGCCCGCGCCGTCAGGGCAATAACGCTGAATCCGTATCACATTCATAAGATAGTTGATTCTTCGGCAGGCTGCCGGCCCTTAGAGATCAGCAGGATTGCTCAAGCAGGACGTGGACGCAGGCTCAGGCGCGTTCGTGGATCACCACCCGGTTGCGTCCCCGCTCCTTAGCGTCGTACAGGGCGGCATCAGCATGGGCGATAAACTCTTCCACATCCTTGATGCCGGCATCGAATTGGGCGATGCCCAGGCTGGCAGTAACAGGAATCTGGATTTTCTCGAACGGAACCGGCGAGGATTCAATCGACGCGCGCAGGCGTTCCGCCACGACCTTGGCCCCGTCCATGGGCGTGCTGGGCAGAATAATGCCGAACTCTTCACCACCGTAACGACCGGCGATATCCGAATCCCGCAATGCGCTGCGGATCAATTCCGCCACTTGCACCAACACCGCGTCGCCACCTAAGTGGCCATGGGTATCGTTGACGGATTTGAAATGGTCCAGGTCGAACATGATCAGCGTCAGCGGTGCCTGGTAGCGCCCGGCCCGACTGAATTCCTCCGACAGCCGCGACTGCCAATGACTGCGGTTGAACAACTGTGTGAGGCCATCCACCCGGCTCACCATTTCCAGTTTTTTCATCGCCGCCTGGTGCATGGAGCGGTAAATCGCGGTGTCTGTAACATCGAACAACACGATACAGACCTTTTCCACCTCGCCGTCTTCACCCTTAATTGGCATCAGGGTCAGATCCTGGCACATGAATTCCATGCCACCAGTAACCGGGCGATTGTGACGGAAGGGAAATAAATAGGGGCGCTGTTCCCAGGACGTAAACGCGAAACTTTTCAGCATGAATACACTGCTGACTTTTTTGGCGAACCAGCGTTGGGGCAGATCGGGAAAACAATCGAACAGCTTTTTACCGACCACCTGCTGTTCGTTGACGCCGCTGTTCGCGGCCATGAACTTGTTCCAGAGTTTAACTTCAAGATTCTGATCGACGATAAAAACGCCGACATTGATACGATCGACAATGAATTCCAGTAAACCGTGGGAGGCGGCGAAATCGCTCACTCAGAGTTCTTCCAGCAAACGGTCCAGAGCCGCCTTGACCACCACGATGGATTCACCAGGCATCAGCAGGAACATGGTGCAACTGAAGGAACGATCTTCCAGCGTATAGGAAATTTCCACCAGCAGCGCGTGATCCCAATTGACCTTCTGATTTTCCAGCAAGCCGGAAACGCGCACATGCTGGCCCAGGATGGTGGGCGGTGAAAAGCCGAGTTCCGCCTCCATTTGCACGCCGATGCCATGCAGGCAGGCGCCATTCAGAATATTGGTGACATCCAGCAGCAACTCTTTTTCCGCATCGGCACCCACTTCGCCATCGTAGGCCAGCAGATCTGCCAGTTCCTTGAATGAGCTGTCCGTGAAAACCACGATGGCTTCACCGCGAATACCGCGGCCGTTGTCCATCTGGTAGAAACCCTGCGTGACACCGGATACGCGGGTGGACGGTCCGCCCACCATGGCTTCCAGTTCACGATTGAGTTCGTCGCGCGCCACCAGGCGAATCCGCGGCACCGACAAGTTGATGAAGACTTCCAAAAAACGAGCCAGTGAATCTCCAGCCTGTCCCATGGCAACGTTCACCACTTCCTGCAGGCAGTCTCGCTGATCTTCCGATAGCGCTAGTGATTCTTTCATATCAGTCCGTACTTCTTCAGCACATCCTGCAGCTTTTTACCGTCCACAGGTTTCTTAATGAAATCCAGAGCGCCCAGCTTCATGACACGCTCACGGGCCTCCGGCTGGATGTCGGCGGAAATCACGATGATGATCGACTTGTGGCCTTCATTTTTCACGGCATCCAACACACCATAACCATCCAGTTCCGGCATGGTCAGGTCGAGAAATACCATTTCACCTTGGCCGGCGCGAATTGCATCCAACCCTTCCACACCATTGGACGCCATGGTCACATTCACATCCCAGCCTTCCGGCAACGAACGTTTGACCTGTTTGCGAGCCATGGCGGAATCATCGCAAATCAACAAGGGTATAGACATGAAGCTCCCTTCGCGAACACCCGACTAAACAATGTTTAGGTTTCAGTATAGACCCGATTGGAAACCCGCAACGGCGGGATTCCGGCTAAACCAAATCGGTTAGCTATTAGGAAATAGCATAGTCGAGGGGCGGAAAAGCGCTAAAAAAAAGCCCGCAACACGTGCGGGCTTTAGGAGTGGCGTAAGTGACGGACAGGTCAGGCAGTTTTAGCGGGAATCTTGCCGATCTTGGCCTGCCAGATTTTGGGCGCGGTCTCGTGCACCGATACGCCCTGGGTGTCCACCGCTACGGTGACCGGCATGTCCTCAACCACGAACTCATGAATAGCTTCCATGCCCAGGTCAGCAAAGGCCACCACTTTGGATTTACGAATAGCCTTGGATACCAGGTAAGCAGCGCCACCCACCGCCATCAGATACACCGCCTGGTGTTTCTTGATGGAAGCGATCGCCTCGGGGCCGCGCTCGGACTTGCCCACCATGCCCAGCAGGCCGGTCTTGGCCAGCATGGTCTCAGTGAACTTGTCCATCCGCGTGGCGGTAGTTGGGCCAGCCGGTCCTACCACTTCGTCGCGCACCGGATCGACCGGGCCCACGTAGTAAATGAATTTGCCCTTGAAATCCACCGGCAGGGATTCGCCCTTGTTCAGCATGTCCACCATGCGCTTGTGAGCGGCATCGCGCCCCGTCAGCAGCGTGCCCGACAGCAGCAATGTGTCACCCGGCTGCCAGCTCTGCACTTCTGCCTGCGTCACGGTATCCAGATTCACGCGCTTGGCTTTGTTGCCACCAGCCATGGCGACTTCCGGCCAGTCTTCCAGCTTCGGCACTTCCAGCTCTGCCACGCCGGAACCATCCAGCGTGAAATGCACGTGGCGAGTGGCCGCGCAGTTAGGAATGATCGCCACCGGCAACGATGCTGCATGCGTCGGGTAATCCAGAATTTTCACGTCAACCACAGTGGTCAAACCGCCGAGACCTTGCGCGCCAATGCCCAGCGCGTTCACTTTCTCGAACAATTCCAGACGCAGTTCTTCAATGCGGTTTTGCGCGCCACGTGCTTTCAATTCGTGAATATCGACGGGATCCATCAAGGATTCTTTCGCCAGCAACATGGCTTTTTCTGCAGTACCGCCAATGCCAATGCCCAACATGCCCGGCGGACACCAGCCGGCACCCATAGTCGGCACGGTTTTCAATACCCAGTCCACGATGCTGTCGCTGGGATTCAGCATGGCCATCTTGGATTTGTTTTCGGAACCGCCGCCTTTTGCTGCGATTTGCACGTCAACGGTATCGCCTTCCACGATTTCGTAGTGGATAACAGCGGGTGTGTTGTCTTTGGTATTTTTACGGCCGCCAGCGGGGTCAGACAGAATGGAGGCGCGCAGCACGTTATCGGGATGATTGTAGGCGCGACGTACGCCTTCGTTGATCATGTCGGTGACGCTCATCTTGGCGTCCCACTGCACGTTCATGCCCACTTTCAGAAATACGGTGACAATGCCGGTGTCCTGGCAAATGGGACGGTGGCCTTCGGCACACATGCGGGAATTGACGAGGATCTGGGCCATCGCGTCTTTCGCGGCGATAGATTCTTCCGCCTCGTAGGCCTGATGGATCGCCTGGATGAAATCCAGCGGATGGTAATAGGAAATGTATTGCAGACTATCGGCGATGCTCTGGATGAAATCGTCCTGGCGGATGACGGACATGGCAGGTTTCCTCTCTCTTCTCAACTGCTCTCAACTGCGGCGGGCTTCTCAACTGCGGCCCGCATTCTATCCCAACTGACCGGCCAATTCACCCGCCTGCCGCACCGGGCCAGGGGCATGCGCCTGCAGGAACGACAGCAGTTTGCGGTTCACCAGCGCCGGTTTTTCCAGGTGACAGAAGTGACCAGCGCCCATCAAGCGATATAACTCCACGCCGCCGCTGAAATCTTTTGTATCCATTAGCGCGGGCTCGAATAAACGGGTGTCCAGGCAACCGTCGCGACCGCCGCAGATCATCAGGGTGGGCAGATCCACTTTGCGCGCCAGCAAGGAACGGCCAACACGATGGTCCGGATCCAACAGACGGAAAAGGCAACGGTAATAGCCCAAGGCGGCAGCGGCCACTCCCGGTTGCTGCAGATCGTGACAAACGCTATACAGCTGACCGTCCGGCGCTTTCCAACCCGGCGACCAATCGCGCCACAAGCGGCGAACCAGCCACCCGTCACCCAGGGTCAGCGCCCGTTCAGGCAGCAGCGGCAATTGGAAGAAACCGATATACCAGGACTTGCGCGCCTGACCCGGATGCCGCCACGCTTCCTTCACCAGATGGCGCAGGGACGGAATCGCAATGCTGGTAATGCTGTGCAAACGCTCAGGGATCATCACCGCCGCCAGCCAGGCCACGACCGCGCCCCAGTCGTGTCCCACCAGATGCACCTTTTTCTCACCCAGAAAATCCAGCCAGTTTTCCAGCCAACGCACCAGTTGCACGATCTGATAGTTTCCATCGGGGTCAACACTGGACGACTCATAGCCCGGCAACACCGGCAGCAGTACGCGATAGCCTGCGCGCACCAGCGCCGGCACCTGATGACGGAACGTCAAATAATTGTCGGGAAAGCCGTGCAAACAGACCACAATCGGGCCGGACTCACCGAAAAGTTGAGCAGAAAATGTTCTTTTACCACAGACATTCTGGAGAAAATAAGGTTTAATTCCATCCAAGGAGAGCGACGACTCTAGCGTTATTTTCATAGTGTTTGGGTGCGTCCGGAACCTGCGCCTCAGGATTGAGACTGTTATCAGCGTGATTGTCAGCAAGCATGCCCAATCCTCCCCGACAAGTACAGACACGTACATGTGGGGAGAACTACAAATGGGGAGCAGCTTGCCCAGATCGTGCAGGTCACCGGCCCCGACGTATGACAATTGAAGGATCGGATGTCATGAGTAATCCACTGCAGGTACCTACCACCGAAAAAACCCGGCACATTTTGCTGGAAACCGACAGCCGTCGGCTGACCAGTGAAATCCGCGATCTGCCCTATGCCGATATTCCCTCGGCGTTGCTGATGGCCCATCGGCGCCTGCATGCGTTCAACCGCTTTTCCCTGCCGCCCGCCAAACGCCTGGAGCTGGTGCGGCCTTTCCACTACGCCTTCATCCGTTGCACGGAACACTACCGCCGCCAGTTTGAGGGCAGCCTGTTCACCCGCGAACCCAATCTGCATGAACTGGACAATCTGCTGGAATTCCTGCGCGAGCTGGGATTCGCCTTCAAGCATCTGATCCGCGACACCATGGAGCGCAGCAAGCGCCCGGCCGGGCTGAGTTTGCTGCTGTACATGGCGCTGAACTATCTGCACCACCACGCGCTGTTTTCCTGTAGCCGCGGCCGTCTGCTGAAACCCAGTTTCTGGCGCGAGGTGCATTACCTGTATTTCACCGCCACCGATCTGGAGTTGGAACTGGAAGCGGTGACGACGCCGGACGGCAAGCAATCCACCATCGAGCAGCTTTATAAGCAGGTGATTCTGATCGGACTCAGTTCGCCGTTCGGCCTATCGCCCGAAGAACAGTGGCGCACCTTCGATTACGTGGCCCGCTTTGGTAACGCCGTCGAAATCAAACGGGAAACCGATACCGGCGCCTTGCTGGAAAGCTATTCCCTGAATCGTGAATGTAACCAGCCTGCACTGCTGCCGGGTGAAACTCAGCACAGCACTGAGTTGCCGCGTCTGCTGAATCTGGCGCCCTTTATCGACAACCTGCAGCGCCACATGGCGGCCGTGAAAAGTGGCGAGGCATTGCGCGTCGTCGGTATGGAGCGGGTGCAACGGCGTCTGGTGCTGGATCTGCTGGCGAAACTGCATCACAACTGGACCCGCAATCCCGAACGTCAAAGTGAACGCAAGCCGATTCAGGAACAGATTGGCCTGATATGGGGTCTGGAAAATATCTGCACCATGCTGGACCCGGTATTGCGTCAGCGCGACAGCCTGCTCAACCGCCCCACCAGCGCCGACAACCGGGCCTGGGCGGAAGGGGAAAACGAAAGCGAGAACGGCATTCGCCTGCATTTGGGGGATAGCGACCAGCAGTACCCGGAAGCGGGCCAGGTGGTGGCACTGATCCGCCAGCAAAGTGGACAAAAGCAGCTGCAGATTGGACTGGTGCAATGGTGCGCGTTGGACCACAAAGATCAACCGTTCTGCGGCATTCAGCGTCTGCATGGCAGCGCCCGCAAAGTGACTATATGCCCGCAGGACGATCAGGATCGGGAACGCAATGGATTACTGGTGGTGGCCAAAACCGCTGATGGTCGCGCCCGTTCGTTACTGGTGGCGCCCTGCGGATCGTTGAAACCGGGCGGCCGGGTACAGGTATATACGCCCCAATCCGCCGCGCCGATTCATGTGGAAGCGTTCGCGGTCACCCACCGGACGCGGCAGGTGGAAACGTTCGAGATACGGGTACTGCAGTAGCGATTACCGCCGCCTGGGTATCGAACAGGCTGGCCAGATCTAGATTCCAGTTGGACAGCAAACGGTTGATCCCTTCCGCATGCAGCGCCTGCACCCGATGCTGCCAACCTTCCCCTTCCACGTGCAGATCCAACTCCAGCGCCGCGCCAAAACAGGCTTGGAACAACTGCGCCAGCGTGTACTGGTGCAAATCCCGGATCAGCATGATCTCGCCTTCAGCGGTACGACTCACCAACTGAGCCTTCACCAGCAGGCTACCGTAGGTTTCCCATTCCTCGTGGCTGATCCAGGGCATCCGTTGCAGTAGCTCCACTTCGTCCGCCATGCGTCCCTCTATTTGTTGCCGATACAGTTGATGCAGGATCGACAGCAGATTGCCCAGCGAAGACTCCGATTTTTCATGACGGTTCTTGAAGTGGGTCAGCGCCTGGACGATCTCGGCGCCGAACAGCAGGATGAACCAGCTCACCAGCACCCAGAGCAGGAAAATCGGCACGGCCGCAAAAGCGCCATAAACCAAGTGATAAGAGGGAAACAGGGAGATAAACAGCGTCATGCCACGGCGTGCCAGATCGAACAGGATCGCCGCGGTGATACCACCGACGATACCGTGCCGGAATGGCACGCGGGTATTGGGAATGGCGATATAGGCCAGCGAGAAAGCCACGGCGCTCATGGCTACCGGCAGCAGGCTCAGCATCATGGCCTGGGTGCCTGGTAGCGCTACCATGTCGTACAGAATCTGCAGCGAAATCACATAAGACGACACCGCAAACGCGCCCCCCAGCAGCACCGGCCCCAGCGTGAGCAGCGCCCAGTACAGCAAAAAGCCGTTTACGCCCTTGCGGGATTCTGTCACGTGCCAGATAGTGTTGAACGAGGTTTCAATCTTGCGCAGCATCAGCACCGAGGTGACGAACAGTATGGCCACGCCGATGCTGGTGAGATTGGCAGCCTGCTGCGCGAAGCTTTGCAGGTAATCCTGCAGTTGGGTGCCGGTCGCAGGAACGAAATGCTCGAATACAAAATTCTGCATGACGCCTTCCATGCCTTTCAGCTGGGGAATCAGCGCCAGGATCGAGTACACCACGGTCATCATCGGCACTACCGCAAATAGCGAGGTAAACGCCAGATAGGCCGCCGAGCGCGGGCAATCGTGCCGAAAAAACGCCTGGATGACGTAGCTGATGAACGCGAGCCGCGGATGGTGAGCGCTCCGTTCCAACAGCGCCTGAAGCTGGATCACCTGAATACCCTGTGTGACAATACCGTCCTCACAGAATAAGCCATAACCAGGGCACTGCAAACCGGGGAAATCATGAGCACCTTTTACCACAATCCGCGCTGTTCAAAATCGCGCGAAGCCTTGCAACTGCTGCGGGACAAGGGCATTGAACCGGAGGTGGTGCTATATCTGGAAACGCCGCCGGATGCCGCCGCGCTGCAAGCCCTGCTCAAGAAATTGAAACTGAAGCCGCGTGAACTGATGCGGCAAAAAGAACCGGAGTACAAGGAACTGGGTCTGGATGATGCGTCGCTGAGTGATGCCGAGTTGATCGCCGCACTGACGCGCTGCCCCAAGCTGATCGAGCGGCCCATTCTGGTCAAAGGTAATAAGGCCATTATTGGACGACCACCCGAGTTGGTGTTGGAGATCCTGTAATGGCCCGTATTCTCATCCTCTACTACAGCCGCACAGGCAATATCCGTGAAATGGCGAAATGGATTGCCCGTGGCGTGGAAAAACGCTCTGGAGCCGAAGCGGTGTTGCGCACCGTGCCGCCGGTGGCACCTATCACGGAAGTGGCGGCACCATCGGTGCCGGACGACGGCGCGGTGTATGCGACGCTGGACGATTTGAAACAGTGCGATGGTCTGATCCTGGGTTCCCCTACCCGCTTCGGCAACATGGCAGCCCCGCTCAAGCATTTTCTCGACAACACCGGTTCGCTGTGGATGAGCGGCGCGTTGATCGACAAGCCCGCCGCCGCCTTCACGTCCACCAGCAGTTTGCACGGCGGCCAGGAATCCACGCTGCTAAGCATGCTGTTACCACTGTTGCACCATGGCATGCTGTACGCGGGCATTCCGTATGATCAGGCCGCGCTGTCACAAACCCAGGGCGGCGGCACGCCTTACGGCGCCAGTCATTACGCCGGCAGCGACAGCAAACGCGCACTGGATGCCCATGAGACCGCCCTGTGTTCAGCCCTGGGCGAACGTGTTGCACGACTGGCACAGGCACTGCAAAGTACCCGCCGCCTCTGATGGCTTCACGGCCCGACTGCATTAAGGATTTTTCATCACCGATGTCTGCGCTACCCGACACCTCATCCGACACCGTATCCAACTCTTCATCCAGTCATGCGGCGTCTACGCAGTCTGACCAACGCAAGGCACGGCTGTTCAGCACGCTGACCCTGGCACATTTCTACCTGCTGCTGGGACTGCTGACGCTGTGGCAGCTGTATGTGTGGCCGGCGTCGGACCAGATGAAATCGATCCTGATTATCCTGGGCTTTCATTTGATACCGCTGCTGGCCTTTTTGCCGGGATTGCTGAAACGGCGCCCTCGCACGCATATCTGGCTATGCTTTTTTGTACTGCTGTACTTTTGCGAGGGCGTGCTGAGCGCGTTCCGGCTGCCGCATATTGTGGGCGTGCTGGGACTGCTGGAAGCGGTGCTCACGAGTGGGTTGTTTGTGACTGCCATGCTGGCGGCACGCTTCCTGAGTCGATTGCCGGCCCAGTAAAAAAATTATTGAGACGACATGCTGGACACTTACCGCAAGCTGGAAACCCCCGAAAGCATCGATCTGGATATCCATATCGCCGGTCACCTGGTGCGAGCGCTGGCCGCGTTGCTGGATAGCCTGATCCGGTTTGCCATTCACATCGCCGTGACCCTGGTACTGATGATCTTCGGTAATCTGGGTATGGCGGTCACCCTGATCTTCACGTTTGCGCTGGAGTGGTTCTATCCGGTGCTGTTCGAAGTGTTCTGGCACGGTCAGACGCCCGGCAAGAAAGCCATGGGCATCGCGGTGGTGAACGATGACAACACGCCGGTGGGGTGGTCGGCGTCGATCGTGCGTAATTTTCTGCGCATCGTGGATTTTCTGCCGATGGGTTACATCACCGGGCTGGTGGCCATGGCGCTGAATCAGGATTTCAAGCGTGTGGGCGATCTGGCGGCCGGTACTGTGGTGATCTATCGCGAGAAAAAAGTGGCAGCGCCACAATTGCCGGATCATCGTGCAACACCACCACCGGTGGCCTTGAGTCTGCAGGAACAGCGCGCCGTGCTGTCCTTCGCCGAGCGTCACCAAAGCCTGACGCCGGAGCGTCGCGCCGAACTGGCCAATCATCTGCAACCGGTACTGCAGCGCAAGGATCAGCCAGCCGTGGATTATCTGTTCCGCATCGCCACCTGGTTGCGGGGTGACCGATGAAACAGCAGGTATTCGAACAGCAGAATCAGGCCGTGTGGGATAATTTCGAGCAGCAACTCGACGGTCTGGGAAACGCACGTCGTAGCAAGTCAGACGATGCTTCCCTGGCCGGGTTCGCCGACAATTATCGTCAGGTTTGTCATCTGTTGGCGCTGGCGCAGGAACGGCAATACAGCCCGCATCTGATCGATCATCTGAATGATCTGGCACTGCGCGGGCACCAGCATTTCTATCGCCGCAAGGGCCGCATTGGCTACAACCTGCTGCAGTTCGTGCTGCAGGGTTTTCCGCAGACGATCCAGCGCGAATACCGTTTCGTCTGGCTGGGCGTTGCGTTGTTTTTCATTCCGGCCTTCGTGATGGGTGGCCTCACCTGGCTGGATCCCAATCTGATTTATACGGTGTACGATCCCGACCATGTGGAAGAATTCGTGCGCATGTACGAGCCCTCCAACCATGATAAATCGGCCGCGAAACGGGGATCGAGCGACGATCTGGTGATGTTCGGTTTTTACATCAAGAACAATATCGGCATCGGCTTTCAAACTTTTGCCAGCGGCATCCTGCTCGGCGTGGGTGCGCTGTTCAATCTGATTTTCAACGGCGTGGCGATCGGTTCGGTGGCGGGTTATTTAACGCAATTGGGACACACCAAAACGTTTTGGCCTTTCGTGGTAGGACACGGCGCATTCGAGCTGACCGGCATCGCCATTTCCGGCGCGGCAGGTTTGAAGCTGGGCTATGGATTACTGTGCCCGGGTCGCCTGTCGCTACGGCAGTCATTGATCAACGCAGCGCGGGAAGCGATGCCGCTGGTGTATGGCGTGTTTTTCCTGCTGTTGATTGCGGCGTTCGTGGAAGCATTCTGGTCATCCAGCACTAACCTGCCTAGCGAAGCGAAATATCTGGCGGGTGCCAGCTTCTGGCTGCTGGTGATCAGCTATTTGTGCCTGGGGGTGCGCCGTGGATCTTAAACGGATCACCGCGCGGGTGCGTCCGCGCAATCCCTATGAAGCCGCTGATCTGGGCATCGTGATGGCGCGGCAGTGGTTCCGTCCGCTGATGCTGCTGTGGCTGATTCCGTCGCTGCCGCTGATGCTGCTGTTGTATGTCGTTTTTCATTGGCAACCCTTGTGGGCGCTGCTGATTCTGTGGTGGCTGAAACCGCTGTTCGAAACTCTGCAACTGCAATTCATCGCAGAAGCGTTATTCAATCCGGATGTACGCTGGCAGGATTTCGCCCGCAAAGCGCCTGCACTGTTGCGGCATCATCTGGCAGCGAAATTATTTTTGCAGCGCTGGAGCCTGTCGCGTTCATTCAACATGCCGGTGGGCGAGCTGGAACGGCTCAGCGGCAATGCGAGAGCACGCCGGCTGGGTACGTTGCACCGCGGCGCCAATGCCACCAGTATCTGGCTCACGCTGATGGGTACGCATCTGGAGGCAGTGCTGGTGACGGCGCTGTTCGTGGCGGCCTGGATGCTGGTGCCGGTGGAAATGTCGGTGGATTTTGAAATTGATATGCTGCTGGACAGTCCGCTGCTATTCCCCACCCTGGCGTGGAGTGGCTACGTTGCCATGTGGATTATTGCGCCGTTCTATGTGTGCTGCGGCTTCATGCTGTATATCAATCGCCGCACCTGGCTGGAAGCCTGGGACATCGAGCTTACCTTCCGCCAATTGGCGGCCCGTCATGCCGCCCATGCGCCCACGAACACACCCACTCAAACATTAGGCGCGTTATTGCTGGCGGGGCTGTTGCTGTTGCCACTGGCTTCGCCATCGACGGTTCGCGCTGAAACGACAACAACGCCAGCAGCCGCACAGACAGATGCAGGTCTGACACCGGAACAAAGCCTGCAGGAAATCGGCGACATTCTGGAAAGCGATGAGTTTAACCAGGTAAAAACCACGCCGGGCATGCGCTGGGTGGACCACAACAAGCGCAAGCCGGAACTCAAGGGCGAAGACAAGGGCGTTCTCAAAGGCCTGAATGAATGGCTGGACGATTTTCTCAAACAGTCACCCGGCATCAAATCGGTACTGGACTGGCTGGCGCAGCTGCCGCAAGCACTGGAAGTGGTGCTGTGGGGCCTGGTGATCGCGCTGTTCGCGTTTCTGATTTATCGCTTCCGCGATTTCGCCCTGCCCGGTTTTCGCAGGAAAACAGAAACCGCACGCAATACGCCGACGCATTTATTCGGATTGGAACTGAATCAAGCCAGCCTGCCAGACGATGTGATAACAACTGCCCGAACCCTGTGGCAACAACAACGCCAGCGGGAAGCGCTGGGGTTGCTGTATCGCGCTGCGCTGTCCTTTCTGGTGTTTGAACGTCGCCTGCCGTTGGAAGATTGTCATACCGAAGGCGAATGCGTGGCGGTCTGCAACCTGCAGGAAAATCAGGATCGCACCGATTATTTCCAACAGCTGACCTCTCATTGGATCCGCCTGGCCTACGCGCACCAGATACCGGGTGACGCGGACTTTCTGCAATTGTGCGAACACTGGCCCGCCTTCGCCCGCCGCGAGGTGCCGGCATGACGCGCTTCGCCATGCAACGCAACACGCTTATTCCGTTACTGATTCTGCTGGCGGCGGTGCTGGCGGCGGGGATTTATCTGTACCGCAATCTGGAGCGCTACGAAAAATCCGTCAACACCGGACCGAGTTTGAAAGTACTGCTGAATCCCTGGTATGCGGCACAGCGCTTTCTGGAAAAGCATCATATTGAATCGCATCGCTCCCGCGACCTGCACAGCATTCTGGATCGCCTGAAGCCGGACGACACCCTGGTATTGTTCAACGACACCCCCATTTTCAGCACAACCGGTCAGGAACGTCTGGAAG
>DATLII010000114.1:0-7676 GCA_035539495.1 Dongiaceae bacterium | reverse complement strand
CGCCTGCACCACGCTCAGCGCAGGCTCGGCAAACGGCACCACCTCGGTGGAGTCCGGAGCCATGGCGTTGACTAATTGCATAACCCCCATGACCTGCCCGGTGTGATTTTGCAGCGGCAGCGTCAGCATGGAGCGGGTGCGATAATCGAATAATTCATCGAAAGCGCGGATGCCGCTGATGTCGAATCGGCCTGCGTCATACGCATCCTCGATATTGATGGGCCGGCGGATGAGCGCGCAATGGGTGGCAATGTTGTGGTGGTTGGCGGCACCGGAGTGGAGGTCATAGAGGGGAATTGGCATTAAGGCCGAGTCGCCACCGCTGCGATTGACCTGGACCAGTCCCAGCGACCGGTTATGCAGGATGCCGTATTCCAACCACTGGCCTTCGTCGTCGCTCTGCAGCAGATACAAAGTGCCACCGTCGGCGCCGGTGATGGCCAGGCTCTCGCTCAGGATGCGTTCCAGCAGGCGCCATTTGTCCTGTTCAGACGACAATGATTGGGTGATGTCGATCAGACGCCGCAGATTGGCGTCTTCGTGCTGGGGCATGGGGCGAGCTCCCGGATGACTTCTAAAGATGGCATTCGAAATGCGTCATCTGGAAGTGTAGTCACCCAGGCGCCCCTGCGCCGGGTCAATCAGCGCCGGCGACGTGAAAGTGCCAACCGGCTCGCCATTCCACCCATCAGAATCAACAGCAGCGGTGACAGGCTGCCGCCGCCACCGCCCTTGCCCGAGCCGATGCGCATGCTGCCGGAACCCGAGCCCGACGAGTTGATGCCCACATCGACGCTGATTTCGTTGGAAGGTGTGGAACGTTCGCCATCAAACAAGGCGCTGACGCGATAAGTGTAAGTGTTAAGGGGTGTTAAACCCGCGTCGGTGTAGCTCTGTGTATTCGCTGCTAGTCCGTCGGCGATGACGGTCCAATCCCCGCTGCCCTGACGTCGTTCTATCACGAAGCCTTGTTCATTGGTGGAGTGGTCCTGCCAGGCTAATTGCACCTGATTGCCCGAAGCGGCGCCGGTCAGGCTGTTGGGGGGGAGATCGGCGCCAAGGACCTGGATGGTTTCAAGCAATGCGTTATTGTCGCTGTCCACGTCATACAGATGACTGGCGCTGGATGGCGTAATGGTTTGGGAGAGGATTACGTGAGTGCTGTTGGCATTCAGCGTAACAGCCAGCGCAGAAGGCCCCGACAGCGTCGTCGTGGTGCAGGTGTAGGTCTGGTTGCCCGTACCACGTGGGCAGTTGCTGCCGCCCAAGGTGACGGCGCCAAACGTGCTATCGCCCGTCAGAGTACCGGTAACTGTGACGGTGCCATTCACGCTGTGGGCAGTGCTGAGTTCAGCCACATATTCCTGCGTGAATGTAGCGGCCGGCGTGGTTTGGGTAATGTTGCCGGAGTCTTTCTCCAGACTGGCTTCCACCGGAAAATCGAAACAGGCTTCCACCGACGTCAGACGGCTGATGTTGGTGGCGATTGTGTTCTGGGAGCAAGTGGAAAAGCCGTTGAAGCTGTTCGTCACGTAGGGCGCCATGATTTTCGAGGGATCGGTGCAACTGGCGGCGGTAATGCTGTCCGATGTGCCGTCATGCTCAGCGCCAAAGTTGTGGCCCAGTTCATGGGTAACGACCAATGCAGTACGAGTGGCGTCGGGGTTGCCCTGGGCATTGTTGAGCACTTGCGAGGTACCTACCGCACTGCCGCTGCTGTCGCACAGCACCGGGCTGAAATTGGAAGGGTAGGAGCCAACAGCATAGTCTGGGGAGTAGGCCAATCCCACCACGTCGTCGTTGACGGTGCCATTCTCATCGAAACGGAAATCGCGCCCGGTCACCAAGTGCAGAAGCGAGCGCTTGTTGGGATCGAAACTGGTCAGGCTGTTGTTCGCACGTTTATCGCCGATGTCAGGGAGCAGGACGAAGGGATCGCGGCTGCTGGTAAAGTTACTGCCATGGGTGAAATCCAGGTTCAAACGACGGAACACAATCTTGAAATCCTGGCGGTAGAAACCGTCCACCACGTTTAGCAGGGCTTCGGCCTGAGCGGCATAATTGTTGGGGAAGGCCTGCTTGAACTTGTCGTCGAACACGACGGTGAGTTCTGCTACCAGACAAACACCATCCACGGTTTCGCTGCAATAAGACGGGAAATTGACCGTGGCAGCCTGACCTACAAGTGCCTGCGAGGTTAACGCCTGCGCTTGATGCGCTGCACCGGTTTGAGCTGGCGGATGAGCCAGGCCACAGTCACCGAGATCTTCGAACGAGCTGATCGCACTGACCGCGAATTCGCTGCTGCGAGCCGATTGTTGAGGCGAATCCGCCAGATGATTGATCAGAAAAATATTCCCATCATTCACCACCACGCCCTGCCACTGCCCATCGATCAGAGACAGTCGCGCCCAACTATCGGGGAAGTCTGCCAAACGGCCTTGATAATGGCGCGCGGCATCCGTTGCCGATGGCAGCGCTTGCAGCAATTCGTTATTTTCCTGCAGCAGCAATTCCCGGCTCACACCATCGATCTGAGCGAATTTGTGCACATCGGATTGAGCGAAAAGGCTAGAAGAGGCCAGGGATACGAAAAGAGTCAGTAGAGCACCGCGCTTGGATGAAATCATAGAAATTCCGTAGAAAACTGTCAGTTCTGATTGTAGTTATAGTCCGCTGTGCCGGCCATTGATCCGGTCACGTTTCCTCGGCTGCTGTGGCATTGCGCCCTTTATCCAGCAATTTCCGGATGATACGGGAAACTGCGACAAAACCAAACGTGGCGGTGACGCAGGTGGACGCGCCCAGGCCGGCGGCGCAGTCCAGGCGAAGGCTACCGGATTCCTCGTCCAGTTCCGGCCGGGTGGCGCAGACACTGCCATCGGGCTGGGGGAACACCAGGGGCTCGTCCGAGAACACACATTCGATGCTGAAGCGGCGTTTGGGGTTGGTGGTATAGCCGTGATTCTGCCGCAGTTTTTTGCGTACTAGCGCCAGCAGGGGGTCCTGGTGGGCACGGGTCATGTCCGCGTATTGGATGCGGGTGGGATCGGTCTGGCCGCCGGCGCCGCCCACCACATAGATTGGAATTTTATTGCGCTTGCAGTGCACGATCATGGCGGTCTTGTGCTTCACCTTGTCGGTGGCTTCCAGCACGAAATGGAAGCGCCGATCCAGCTTTTCCGCCACATTGGATGCGGTGACGAAATCCACGTCCGCATGCACGATTGCCTCTGGATTGATGGCCCGTAACCGCTCGGCCAAGACGTCCACTTTCAGACGCCCGAAAGTGCCGCTGGTGGCATGAATCTGGCGGTTGGTATTGGAAACGCAAATCTCGTCCAGATCGAACAGCGTGATTTCACCCACGCCGGAACGGGCCAGGGCCTCGGCCGCCCAGGAACCGACCCCGCCGATGCCCACCACGGCCACATGGCGCTGCCGCAGGATGTCCAGGGCGCCGCGGCCGTACAGGCGGTCGATGCCACTGAAGCGGTTCTGGTAACTGTCGGGAAGCATGGAGCGATGATCCTGGGTTGGGGCGGGCGCGTATTATAACGGAGCCGGGCGGTCTGGACAGGATGCAGCCAGCTCGCGATACTTTTATACTTGTCAAACTATGGAAGTTTTCAGGAGAGCCCCCGTGGCTGACTCGCGACAACTGGCCAAGGCCTTCAAAGCCCTGTCCAATCCCAACAGGTTGCAGATTTTCCAGGAAATCATGCGGCGCCGGCGCGTGGATCCCCAAGAGGTCTGCGGTTGCGCCCTGACCGATTTCATCAACTCACTGAATGTGGGAGCGCCGACGGTGTCTCACCATATAAAGGAGCTGGTGAATGCTGATCTGATCCGGGTTGAGCGTAATGGCAAATTCATCACCTGCTTTCTGAACGAAGACATGAGCCATCGGTTGAAGGATTTTTTCGGCGAGCGGGAATAAATTAGAAAACATTGGCAGACAGAGGAAAGCGACATGATCCGAGGCTATGTGCATCCAGCCTTTGCAGGTGTGGCCAGCGAACTGGGCCGGCAGATTCCCGATAACGGTCGCAGTGGCGCGGCCGTGGCGGTCTACCACCAGGGCCAATGCGTGGTGGATATCTGGGGTGGCAGTCGCGATCATGAAGGCAATCCCTGGCAGGAAGATACGCTGGCGCTGTCTTTCTCCACAACCAAGGGTGTGGCTTCCACGTTGCTACACGTGTTGGCGGATCAGGGCCTGATCGATTACCACAAACCGGTTATTTACTACTGGCCCGAGTTCGCCCAATCCGGCAAGGGCGACATCACCGTATTGCACCTGCTCTGCCACCAGGCCGGCCTGTATGACATTCGCGGCATGATCGACGACGCAACGCGTATCAGCGATTGGGAATACATGACCGACACCCTGGCCGCCGCGACACCCGTGCATCGGCCTGGTGAAGCACATGGCTATCACGGCATTACCTATGGTTGGCTGATAGGGGAATTGATCCAGCGCGTCACCGGAAAGTCCTTCGCGGAAGTGCTGCATAGCCAGTTGGTGCAACCGTTGGGCCTGGATGGCCTGTATGTGGGTTTACCTCAGGATCAGTTTTATCGTCGCGCTTATCTGCCTTCGTTCCCCCGTTCCCATCGCACACTGGTGGAGCACGAAGCCGCCCGACCCAAACGCAAACCCAATTTGCAGAGCCGTCTGCAGATGGGCTTGATCCGTGGCGCGATCCAGCTCGCCGGCGTTGATCCCGATAATTTCACCCGCGGCCTGGCGCCGCACGGCATGGCGCGTTTCAGCTTCAACGACGACAGCGTGATATCCGCCTGCATTCCTGCCGCCAACGGTATGTTCACCGCTCGCTCTTTGGCGCGGTTGTATGCCGTGATGGCAAATGACGGGGAATTGGAAGGCGTTCGTTTGATGTCACCGCAGCGGGTGCGACAGGTCAGCCAGATTCAGAGCCGCAAAATGGATCGCGTAGTACCGATTCCGATGCACTGGCGTCTGGGCTATCACCGCGTCTTCACCACAGGCCCGCGCACGCCCAACGCGTTCGGTCATTTTGGTTTTCAGGGTTCGGGTGCCTGGTGTGATCCGTCGCGGCATCTGGCGGTGGGCTTTATCGTCAACAGCGCCGGTGGGACTACACCATTCGGCGATGATCGCATTGCCCGCATCAACTCGGCGGCGATTCGGGCGGCGGAAAAAGTGGAAGGCGTTCGCTCGCCCTTGGGGCTGGTACCGTTTTTTAGCTGATCAGGGAAAAGGGGGGGCGACGGCAGGACATCAAGTCCAGGTTTTCAGCACCGCTCCCTCGTTGTCGCAGAAACGCCCCAGTACCAGTATCAACAGATCAATGAAAACCCAGAAACCCAGGCCTCCCAAAGTGAGCATCATCAGAATGCCGCTGTTGACCTTGCCCACGTAAAAACGGTGGGTACCAAAAATCCCAAAGAAGAAACACAACAATAGCGCGGGCAGAATTTTTCGTTTTGAAACGGGTTTATCGTTTTCTCTATTGCGCGGGCTTTGCTAGTTTTCTGCACACCTGGTGGCTGAAGCAATCCACCGTGTGATCATTCACCATGACGGTTGCCTGCATGTGCGCATAGCAAATCGTGCTGCCGACAAAGGTGAATCCGGCTTTTTTCAGCGTCTTGCTCATCTGGTCCGACTGCGGTGTGGAAGCCGGTACTTGTTTGATACTGGCCCAAGTGTTCTGCACCGGTTCGCCATCGACGAACTGCCAGAGGTAGTCCGAGAAACTACCTTGTTTCTCCAGAATGTTCAAATAGGCGCGGGCATTGCGCACGGTGCCTTCCACCTTCAGACGATTGCGCACGATGCCGGGATTTAGCAGCAACTTTTCGATGCGGGCGGGGGTGTAGCGGGCGATCTTCTCAGGGTTGAACTGGTCGAAGGCTTCACGATAATTTTCCCGCTTGCGCAGAATGGTGATCCAGCTCAGGCCGGCCTGGGCGCCTTCCAGCACGATGAACTCGAACATGGTCTGGTCGTCGCGGACGGGCACGCCCCACTCATCATCGTGATAGGCCTGATACAGCGGATCGGTGCCGCACCACAGGCAGCGCGTCGGAGCTTTTTGGGTGGAAGGGGAGGCGGATTTGACCGGCATGCTGACGTTCCCTGCAGATGAACACACAAAAAAAGCCCCGCGATCGCGGGGACGATGCGGGGCCATATTAGCGCGGTTTTGACGGTTATAGTTATTGTGGGTGTAGATGGTGTTCCCCCTCGGCGTGTGGATCGTGGTTGTTGTTATGCTTGCTTATTCACAGGTAATAGAAAGCCCGGACAAGCCGATTGGCTAGCCACAACATCTGGGTGTTTGTTTATTGTTGATATACAAGATAGTGCGCACCTGGGGGCGTCGCAAGGCGATTTTCAGGGGATAAGATGTGGATAAAATGTGGGAATGATGTGTTATCCGGAAATTTTACCTAGCTGGATTAGAGGCGCCTGGTATACCCTATTGACGCCAAAATGCACAAAGTGGAGCCGCAGGACTGGCGCACTTGATGTAAACAACCTATCTTTCTATTTAAGTTGCTAAAAAAACAACAAATTTGTTCCGGAATCCGGGTAAGAGGACGCTCTGATGCGCACCGACGTGAGTGAAAACATGCAGCCCTACGTCATCATCGTGGAAGACGATGAGCGGCTGGCTGACCTGACTGCCGAATACCTGCGCAGCAACGGCATCAAGGTGGATGTGATCAACGACGGCAGCCAGGCCATCGACGCTATCATCGACAATCAGCCCGACATGGTGGTGCTGGATTTGATGCTGCCTGGAGCCGACGGCCTTGAAGTCTGCAAGAGCGTGCGCGACCGTTACAAGAAACCGATTCTGATGCTGACCGCTCGCACTGACGATGTGGATCAGGTGCTGGGTCTGGAAATGGGCGCCGACGATTACGTGGCGAAGCCGGTGAAACCCCGTGTATTGCTGGCCCGTATTCGCGCTCTGTTGCGGCGCTCTGACCCGGCAGAAAAGCAATCCGAGAAAGGCGGTGGCGATCACGGCAACAATCGACTGGAGTTCGGCGACCTGGTCATCGACAACAGCGCGCGGGAAGTCTGGCTTAACGGTGATGCTGTAGACCTCACCAGTGCTGAATATGATTTGCTGTGGTTGTTGGCGTCCAACGCCGGCACCATTCTGTCCCGCGAGGAAATTTTCGAGCGCCTGCGCGGCATCCAGTACGACGGTCAGGATCGTTCCATCGATGTGCGTGTGTCGCGCATCCGGCCGAAAGTGGGTGATGACCCCATGAATCCCCGTCGCATCAAAACGGTCCGCAGCAAAGGGTACCTGTTCGTCCGCGACCTCACCTGAACGGCGCGCCTGATTGAACAGCATATTTCTTCGTATCTACGGTGGCATGATCCTGGTCTGTGTGCTGATCGGGATCTTGTTCTACGTCTCCCTCGAAACTATCAATTTTTTCCGCCTGAACATGTTCCGCGCCAATCTCGTCTCCGGTCCCATCGAGCTGGTGGCGGAGATGACAGCGAAGCAGGTGCCTGACTATCAGGCACGCTGGGTGGAGGAAGTGGGCCGCCTGCTCGACGCGCGTATGCAATTGCGCGAGCGTAGTGAACTCGCGTTGGACGAAGCCGACGTCGAACAATTGCAAAAGGGCAAACTGGTGCTGCGCATGCTGGACGATTT
>DATLII010000113.1:0-2608 GCA_035539495.1 Dongiaceae bacterium | reverse complement strand
CAGCCCCCGTTGTTTCAGATGCTCCATCCAGAATGATGCTGGCGATGCGTTCCCGGTGCCAGGCGCCGTTACCCAGGTAGTGTTCACTGGCTTTGGCGCGTTTGAAATGCAGGTGCACGTCGTATTCCCAGGTGAAGCCCACACCGCCGTGCAGTTGCAATGCATCGGCCGCGTTTTTGAAGTAAGTGTCGGAGCATTGGGCTTTGGCGATGCTGGCAGCTTCGGCTAATTCATTCGCAAGCTCAGATGGCTTACCTTCCGCTGCTTCCAGTGCTGCCTGCGCAATACAGGCGGCGTAGTACACACCGGAGCGCGCCACTTCCACCCGCGTCATCATGTCGGCGGCTTTGTGTTTGATGGCTTGGAAGCTGGCGATGCTGCGGCCGAACTGCACACGCTCTTTGGCGTAGGCCACAGCCATGTCGAGGCTGGTTTGTGCACCGCCCAGTTGCTCCGCAGCCAAGGCGATGGTGGCCAGATCCAGAATGGTTTGCAGAATTGCGCCGCTGTTACCGGCTTCACCAAGCACGGCGGCGGCGGATACGCGCACATCGTGCAGCAGAATATCGGCTTGCTTGCGAGTTTGATCCATCGTTGGCAATGCGCGGCGCTCAACGCCTGCGGTATCGGCTGGCAATAAAAACAAGCTGATGCCATCTGCACCTTGAGATCCCGGCTTACGCGCAGCCACGATCAGCAGATCGCTGCTGGCGCCGTCAATTACATATTTCAGCGTGCCATTCAGCGCGTACCCGTTGTCAAGCGGTTCCCAAATCGCGTCCACGGTTGCAACGCTCCAATCGCCACCGTTGCGACCGGTAGATTCGCCTGCGAATGCCAATGTGGCAGTAGTACCGCTGTTCAGCTGCGGCAACCAAGCGGCCTGCTGTGCTGCATTACCAACGATGCGCAACGCAGTGACCCCGAAGCAAACGGTAGAAAAGAACGGTGCACACAACAGGAAGCGACCCATCTGTTCCTGCAGCGCAACAATTTCGACGAAGCCCAGTCCCAAGCCGCCATGCGCTTCAGGCACCAATGTCGCTGGCCACCCGAGATCATTGCACAGGCTTTGCCACAACGCTGGATCGTAACCCGTGGCGGTGGCCATGGCTTCACGCACAGCGTGACCGGTGGAGGCTTCCCGCAGGAAGGTTTCCGCCGCGTCGCGAATCATGATCTGTTCATCGGTAAAGGCGAAATGCATGAGGGTCTTCGCTCTTCTCTTTGGATAACATGTGGCATGAATAAAAACAGGGAGCCCGGCAAATCGGGTAGCAAGGGTCCAGGCCCCCCAAAACTGTCAGCTGCCGTACGCTTTCTGTGCCGGCACTTCCTTACTTAACAATTCGTCCATGGCGGCAGCGATTTCTGCCGGCTGCCAGCGGGCGCCTTTATCCACGCCTTTGGTGGTGCGCCAGCCATCGGCAATGGAAATTTTGCCGCCTTCCACTTCGAACACACGGCCGGTAATCGCGGCAGAATCTTCACTGCCCAGCCATACCACCAGCGGCGCCACGTTGGCGGGATCGTAGTGATCGAAACCGTTTTCCGGCTTTTTCATCATGTCAGCAAACACGTCTTCGGTCATACCGGTGCGCGCGGCGGGCGCCAGCGCGTTAGCTGTGATGCCGTAGCGTTTCAGTTCCGCCGCCTGGTTCAGCGTGAGCGACGCAATGCCACCCTTTGCTGCTGCATAGTTAGACTGGCCGACGGAGCCGTTCAGACCCGCGCCAGACGACGTGTTGATAATGCGTGCGTTGACTTTCTTGCCTTGCTTGGTCTGGTCGCGCCAGTACTGCACGGCGTGACTTGAAATGCAGAAATGGCCTTTCAGATGCACGGAGATAACGGCGTCCCAATCGGCTTCAGTCATCGATGCGAACATTTTGTCGCGGCAGATGCCGGCGTTGTTCACTACCACATGCAGATCGCCAAACGTTTCCACTGCCTGTTTTACTGCGTTAAGCGAGTCGGCGTAGTTGGTAATGTTAGACGTGTTCGCTACTGCAGTGCCGCCGGCTGCCGTGATCGCATCCACAGTGCGTTGCGCGGCTTCGGCGTTGATATCGTTCACCACCACCTTCGCGCCTTCGGCAGCGAAGGCTTTGGCGTAAGCGGCACCTAATCCACCACCAGCACCGGTGATAATGACAACGCGATTTTCACAAATTCCGGACATAGTTCACTTCCTCGCAATGCTGTATGACGCGCGTTACAGGCGCTCTCTTCTATAGCCTTTCGATAATGGTGACGTTGGCCTGGCCACCACCTTCGCACATGGTTTGCAGGCCGTAGCGGCCGCCAGTGCGTTCCAGTTCGTGCAACAGCGTGGTCATCAGTTTGGTGCCGGTAGCACCCAGCGGATGGCCCAGCGCAATCGCGCCACCGTTGGGGTTAGTGCGGGCATGGTCGTAATCCAGCTCTTTCAGCCAAGCCAGCGCAACGGACGCAAACGCTTCGTTGATTTCCACCAGATCGATATCGTTCATGGTCAGGCCAGTTTTCTTCAACGCATGACGGGTAGCCATGATCGGCGCGGTCAGCATCCAGATCGGATCGTCAGCGCGTACGGTCATGTGATGAATGCGGGCGCGAGGTGTCAGGT
>DATLII010000112.1:0-3405 GCA_035539495.1 Dongiaceae bacterium | reverse complement strand
AGCGCCCCCATCGATGGCGACGGCCTGCCCACGGCGGACAAGGATTTCATCCGCAACGGCGAGCTGGTCAGCTATGTGTTGGGCACTTATTCTGCCCGCAAGCTGGGCATGGCCAGCACCGGCAATGCGGGCGGTGTACGTAACGTGCGTTGCAGCGCGACCCACAGCCGGGAGGATCTGCTGCGGACCATGGGCCGCGGCGTGTTGGTGACCGACGTCATGGGGCAGGGGGTGAATCTGCTCACTGGCGATTACTCCCGGGGTGCGGCTGGCTTCTGGGTGGAGGACGGCGCGATTCAATATCCGGTGTCCGAGATCACCATTGCCGGCAACCTGCGGAGCATGTTTACGGATCTGGTCGGGGTGGGTACCGATATTGATTCCCGTGGCAATGTGCAGACAGGATCGATTCTGCTGGGAAGGATGAAGGTAGGAGGGCGCTGACCGCCCGTTAACCGGTTAATGTGCCGGATCGGGTGTGACATAGTGGATTGATCGTTGTAGAACCTTGGTCCTACTATTGGCTCCGCGATCCGGGTTTTAGTAGTGCAAATGTGTAGAAGAAGCAGGATGAATACGATGAAAAGATTATGGGTGTGGGTGGCCGCGCTGGCGGTGTTGTTGTGGGGCTGTTCCGGGGAGAATGCAGAGGTGAAACTGAATTACGGCCGGCTGGCGGATGTGCCTGCCGCCAAACTGGAAGCATTGGGGCAACAATCATTCTATTTTGGCCACCAATCGGTAGGCCGCGACATCATGGATGGTCTGGGCCGACTGCTGGCCGAACATCCCGAAGTGAAGCTGAATATTGTCGAGGGCGAGCGCCCCGATCAGGTTCAACCCGGCGTATTCCTGCATTCCCGGATTGGGCAGAACGAACACCCTCAAACCAAGATCGACGCTTTTGAGCAGGTGTTGGCGAGCGGAATCGGTGGCACTGCCAACGTGGCGTTCCTGAAATTCTGTTACGTGGATCTGGATCAATCCGGCAATCCCCAGGACCTGTTTAATCGCTATCAGGCATCGGTAACCGCCTTGAAAGCCAAATACCCCGCCACCCGTTTCGTGCATTTCACCCTGCCGGTGAGAACCGTGCCCACGGGCTGGAAAGTGCAGATCAAAAATCTGATCGGACGCGAAGTGCCAGAGCAGCTCGATAACCTCAAGCGCCAGCAGTTCAATGACCTGCTGCGGCAGACCTACGGCGGCAAGGAACCTGTATTTGACTTGGCGCGGTTGGAATCCATCGCAGCCGATACGGGCAAGTCGCACAGCTTCAAGTTGGAAGGACAGACAGTGGAAGCGATGGCGCCCGTCAATACCAACGATGGTGGCCATTTAGGTGACGCCGGTAAGCGTTGGATTGCAGAGCAATTGGTGGTGTTCCTCGCTACCTTGGGATAACGCGCCCTTGGGGTAACAGCCACTTTGAATTAACAGAACAACAGCGGCGGAACCGCCCGTTATCTACACTGAAGATTAGTGAGGCGCCGGGTCGCGAAGTCCCGCGCCACTTCTTCGGTTTGAACCAGCTGGGTCAATCACCATGAACAACGGACATCAGGGGCAAGGCTTTTGGTATGCCATCAAGCAGGTGTACTGGGAACTCAGTCATCCGAATCAGCGCTTCCTGTACCTGGAAGCATTGCTGTCCTGGGTTCCTGGCTATTTGGGCCTATTGTGGCGCAAGAAATTCTATGCTCGTTATTTCGAGCGTTGTGGCAGCAACCTGACCGTTTACCAGGGCGTGAAAATCCGCAACGTTCACCACATGAGTGTGGGCGACGACGTTTATCTGGGCATCGACAATACCTTTCAGGCGGGAGGCGGGCTGATCATCAAGGATCGCACCGCGTTTGGCCCTGGATGCAAGGTGTGGACGCTGAACCATCGCTTTGATGAGCTGGATAAACCCATCATGGAACAAGGCTATGAATACCGCCCAGTAGTGATTGGCCCCGACGTCTGGCTGGCGGCCAATGTGTTCGTGATGCCAGGGGTGGAGCTGCCGGAAGGTTGTGTGGTCTCCGCTGGCTCTGTCGTTGGTGCAAAGAAATATCCCCCTTACAGCATTATCGCGGGCAACCCTGCTCGGGTAATTGGCAATCGCAAGAAACAGGCCGATGTTCCGGGCGAAACCGTGTTGCCGGAATTGGCTGACGTAAAACAGCAATAACGCATTTTTCCGCCCCCATAAAAAAAGCCCCGGGCTATTAAGCGCGGGGCTGCAAATGCAAAGCCGTCAAACCATAAAAGTCGGAAAGAAAATCAGAATTTCGCCACCACCTTCACGGACGCATCCGCGGCTGCTGCATCGATAAAGCCGATGCTATCCAGGTTGCGCGCTACCATGTCCTTTATCTCTGCGTCGGATTCCACCACTTTGGGCGGCACGCCTTTGCCGGTGAAGATCAGACGGGACCAGTAGGACTTCATTTGCGCTTCGTCCTTGTCGATCACCTTGCTAACAAATTCAACGCGGCTAGGTGATCCTTCTGGACGATCCAGCGGAATCGCGTTCTTCCCATTGGGGAAGGTTTTGGTTTTGGCCAGATACAGGCTGGCGATGTCATCCTTGGTGAGGGTGTCGCCGTTGGCCGGGTTCACGATGACAGCAATTTCTGCTTGAGCGGCGCCTGCCAAGAAAGATAGCAGGGAAGCACACAGTACCTGTTTAAAAAACGATTTCATGTCGGCTCCTCCCTCAGTAGACCAGATCAATTGCAACGGCAACGGAAGCGGGCTCAACGTCGTTGATCTTGTCATCCTGCTGGGTATATTCCACTTTAGCCGCGGCGGATGGATGGAAGTTGTAGCGCACACCGACGCTGTAGGTGTCTTGGTCGCTTTGGGATTGGCTGAAGACGGCGACGGTGCCACCGTAAAGCGCATTGAAACCTGCCTGCTCCGCGGGTGACAGTGCGGGAACAAATGGCGCCAGCACGTCCAGTTGGTCGGTAATCGCTTCTTGCCCGCTCACATTCAGATCGGATTCATATCCTTCCACGGTCGCGTAGGTAGTAAAATTACCGAAGCGGATACCCCCGGACACATACCAGCGTTTGCCTGGATCTTCCAGAAAGCTGTCGGCTATTCCCAGTTCAGTGTATTCGCCCACCACAAAGAATTGTCCTGTATCGATAGCCACTGCCACACCGTCAAATGTGGCGCGGTCGTTCTCAACCAGCATGTCGTCAATGGCGTCCTGGGATACCAGTTGAGTGCCCGGTGGGAACTCCAACGCGGCCAAGCCAGCAGACAAGCCGGTAACAAGATCCGTCGTGATGGTCAATTCCGATTCTGCGTGCACGATGCGCAATGTCAGCCAATCGTAAGTCATGCTCCAGGCTGCCACCCACACGTCGCTGACGCGGGTGTCGGCATCGCCAGTAGCGGTGGACAGTG
>DATLII010000111.1:0-4989 GCA_035539495.1 Dongiaceae bacterium | reverse complement strand
GCCCTATTTCACCTTCCTCGTGGTAGCGGGGTTTCAGCCAACCGGTTTCCAGCAAGCCCTTGCCCGCGTCTTCACCGTCGATGGCAAAACCGTTCGACACCAGGAATTCACGCAACTGGGGCCAGACTTTCTCATTCGGCTGCTCGACCACCAGCCATTGCCGGTCGTCTTCGTCCTTACGCAGTTCCAAGCCAGCAGTCTCGTCCACATTCACAAGCGCCTGTGGCCGTGGCAGATCATCGCTATCCTTGGGCACATAGAAATTGCCTTGTCCCAAAGCGGGGATCGGATAGCGCTCCTTCAATTCCTTGGCCTTCACGTCCGGCGGAATTTTGATCGGCTCGATGCTGTCGGCCTTTTTATAATCCATGGACCGCTCACGAAAGTGGCCCTCTTCGCCAAACAACCAGGCGCAGCCGGAAACCGCCAGCAGCACGGGTAAAACCAGCGCGTGTCGCATCAAACGCATGAACGTCTCCGAAGAGCTGGAATCAGATAAGGCCCGCTTTTTTGAGGGCGTCGGTCACAATCGGGTGGAATTTCTCGGACAGCGGGGTGAGTGGCAGGCGGATGCCGGAACCAATCAATCCCATACGCTGCAGGGCCCATTTCACTGGAATCGGATTGGCTTCCACGAACAGGTTTTTGTGCAGGTCGGTGAGAGGAGCATTGATCGCCTCGGCGCGGGCACGATCACCGCCCAGGGCAGCGGCACACATGTCGGCCATCGCGCGGGGTGCCACGTTGGCAGTCACAGAAATATTGCCTTTGGCGCCCAGCAGGATCAGATCCATAGCAGTGGCGTCGTCGCCGGAATACAGGGTGATGCTGTCGCCGCAGAGCTCCAGGATCTTGCTACCACGGGCCAGATCGCCGGTGGCTTCCTTGATCGCGACAATGTTCGGGTGTGGAGCCAGTCGCGCAACGGTTTCCGGCTGCATGTCGCAAGCGGTACGGCCGGGCACGTTATAAAGCATCTGGGGAATGGCCACCGCATCTGCAATAGCCATGTGATGACGGTACAGACCTTCCTGAGTGGGCTTGTTGTAATACGGCGTCACCAGCAGGCAGGCATCGGCGCCAACAGATTTGGCTTCGTGGGTAAGCTCGATGGCTTCCTTGGTGCTATTGGCACCCGTGCCTGCAATGATAGGAATGCGTTTGTCTGCGCGTTCGACGATGAAGCGGATTACGTTACAGTGTTCATCCACATCCAGCGTGGCGGATTCACCGGTGGTACCCACCGCCACGATGGCGTTGGTGCCCTGCTCGATGTGCCAGTCGACGAGACGACCCAGCGCCTCCCAATCGATGCTGTCATCCGCGTGCATTGGCGTCACCAATGCGACGATGCTTCCTGTAATCATGTTCGGTCCGGTCTCCACCCTGTCAAGCAAGCGGCTATGGTACTGATGCACCGGGGCAATAACAAGCACTGCCCCGGTTCGCTGCAAAATTGGCGCCTGGTAGCGGCAAAATCCGCGTGTAAACTGAATATTTGCAGCATTTTCAGCTAGTTGTTCCCCAAATCGGGTGCTAAACTCCTATCAGGCTGTTACTTGGTCACGTGCGCACCGGTTTGGTTCCGCAAACCGGCACAAACGAATGGCCGGCACATCAAATGGAATGGGATCATGCAGGAATATCTGGTCGTATCCGCCATCGGCGAGGACAAACCGGGCATCATTAACGCGCTGTCGCAGGTGGCGACAGAGTCGGGCTGCAACATTCTGGACACTCGGATGACGGTTTTGGGCGGCGAGTTCGCCCTGCTGATGATGCTCAGCGGACCCGAACCGGCACTCGCCAAAGCCTCAGATCAATTACCCGGTGTCGCCGACCGCTTCGGCCTTACCACCATTCTGAAACGCACCCGTCCCCGTCGTCATGATCAGGCGGCCCGCCCCTATCGCGTCAACGTGGACGCCCTCGATCATCCGGGCATCGTGCGGGAAATTGCCGGATTCTTCAGTAACCGCCAAATCAACATTGAAGAAATGGAAACAGGCACCTATGCTGCTGCCCATACCGGCACGTCCATGTTTTCACTGGAAATGACCGTAAATGTTCCAGCAACGATCCCCATTGCCGGGCTTAAAGACGCATTCGTCAACTTTTGCGACGAACGCAACCTGGATGCTTCGATCGAGCCGCGCAGATAAGCCGGCACGGCTCGAGTACCACACACAAAAAGAACCAAGACAGGCTTAGGAGGAGTCAATGGCAACCGTCGAAATCGACAAACCGGTTCCGGATTTCGCAGCACAGGCCACCGGCATGAAAGACATCGTGCTTTCGAAATTGCAGGGCTGGAAGGTCGTGCTTTATTTCTATCCGAAGGACAACACCCCCGGCTGCACCACCGAGGGGCTCGACTTCAAAGAGTTTTATAAGGATTTTCTCAATGCCAAGACGTTGGTGTTTGGCGTCTCCAAGGACACTTTGAAATCCCACGAACAGTTCAAAATCCAGTACAGCCTGCCGTTTGAACTGATCTCGGACACTGACGCCTATCTGTGCCGCATGTTCGAGGTGATCCAGCTGATCAACCTGCAGGGCAAACAGATTCCCGGTGTCGAACGCAGTACCTTCCTGATTGACTCCAATGGCGTGTTGCGCCGGGAGTGGCGCAAGGTGCGGGTGAACGGTCACGTGGAAGAAGTGCTGGAAGCGGCGGAAGCGATCGGCTAATTAAACACCGATTGGATCAACGCTATCTGATCAAAAAAGGGCGGCCTCTGGGTCGCCCTTTTCATTTATTCTCCTCGAACGTCGAGCCATTCCGAGGAATTGGGCGGCAGCTCCCGTCGCGGCCAGGATGTGAACACGGCTTTCACCAGTGTCGCCAGCGGGATCGCAAAAAATACGCCCCACAATCCCCAAAAGCCGCCGAACACCAGCACTGCCGTAATGATGGCGACTGGGTGCATATTGACCGCCTCCGAAAACAGCAACGGCACCAGAACGTTGCCATCCAGCCCCTGAATAATGGTGTACACCACCATCACCCACATGAAGTCCGAGCTGAAACCAAACTGGAAGTACGCCACCACCGCCACCGGAACGGTCACCACTACCGCGCCGATATACGGCACCACCACACTCAGCCCCACCAGCAATCCCAACAAGGCGGCGTAGTTCACCCCCATCACCACTAGACCTATATAAGTGACGCCACCGCAGATCAGAATTTCGATGGCTTTACCGCGCACGTAGTTGGAGATCTGCATGTCCATCTCGGTCATGACCCGGGAGATGAAGGGGCGCTCAGGCGGCAGGAAGCTCACCGCCCAGGCAATCAGGCGATCCTTGTCCTTCAGGAAAAAAAATACCAACAGGGGCACCAGAACCAGGAAGATGAGCACGCCCATCACGTTTTCAAAACTGGAGAGCGAGACGCTGAGGACGGACTGCACCACATCCGTCACCGCTTTGGTGGTGTAGCTGCTCAGTTCCTTGGCGGCATCCGGCGACACCAGATCGGGATAACGCTCTGGCAACATGCTCAGAAAAACGTTGGCTTCCACCAGTAGACGCGGCAGCTGTTCATTTACCAAGCGCTCCAGCTGACCCCAGGTGAGCGGCACCAGTATAAAGAGGAAGGCCACCAGCGATGCCATGAACAACATATAAGTAGAAAGGAATGCGGCCAGAGGCGGCATCCAGCGCTTCAGGGTGTTGATCAATCCCTGCAGCAGATAGGACAGAACAATGGCAGCCAACACCGGCGCCAACACCGAACCCATGGTCACCAGGATGGTGAAGCCCGCGGTCAGCAGAACCACCAGTAACACGGCCTCCTGGTCGGAGAAGTATTGCTTGTACCAGTGACTGAAAAACTGAAGCATGCGGCTGCCTTGTTTTGTACTGTGTCTGGTTTAGGGATCGACTGTTTACGAATCGCCTTTCTGGATCAGGAACCGGTACTCGCCCGCCTCTTCCGTGCTGTGCAGCAGACGATGGCCAGCCTGGGCCACAAAGGCGTTAAAGTCCCGCACCGACCCAACATCGGTAGTCAGGATCTGGATCTGCTGACCCACCTGCATCCGGTTGAGCTGTTGTTTAAGTTTCAGCAAGGGAAGCGGACACTGCAAGCCGCGGGCGTCCAGTTGTACGATATCGGTCATGGATAGGGATGGAGGCACTTTCGCACTGAGAGGAGGTCACACTATAGCGAAGCCAGGGGGCTTTGGGTACTTTGTGCAGGGAATAAGTAAATGATCCTTTTGACTTTGTGCCCCTAAAGCGATCTGCTAACCTGTCCATTGAGACCGTCCTTGCTCTCTGGTCATCCACCCCGTTCCATCTTGTTGCGCTCAGGTGTCGTTTCATTTCATGAAGTTTTCGTTGCCCATGAAGTTGCCATTGCGGTTCCGTATTCTTGCCTGGCTGGGCGCCCTTATAGCTAGCCAGTTGTTGCACCTCGCCCCTGCCTGGGCAGAAGAACTCCCTCAGTTGGGCGACTCCACGTCAGCCGTGGTCAGCCCGGAGCAGGAGTACCGGCTGGGTCGTGCCTGGCTGCGGCAATTGCGGGCTCAGGCTCCCATCATCCAGGACCCCCTGGTGCACGAGTATTTCTACAATCTGGTGTATCGCCTGGCAGCCAACAGTGAAATCCAGCGGCCAGATCTTGAGACCATTGTCATCAACAGCCCGGAAATCAACGCATTCGCTGTGCCTGGCGGCGTCATCGGCCTGAATGGCGGACTGCTGCTGAACGCCCGCACTGAAGACGAGGTGGCTGGCGTTATCGCCCACGAATTGGCGCACTTGAGTCAGCGGCATTTCGCCCGCTCCCTGGAACGTTCCCAGAATACGTCCTGGGCCGGTCTTGCAGCCCTGCTGGCCAGCGTGGTGATTGCGGCAACGGCAGGCGGCGACGCAGGTATGGCGGCACTGGCCACCACACAAGCTGCCTCGATCGAATACCAATTGCGCTTCAGCCGCGGTAACGAACAGGAAGCCGACCGCATCGGCATGCAGACCCTG